>JAFKJZ010000576.1 GCA_017305815.1 Hyphomicrobiales bacterium | reverse complement strand
CCTTCGATAGGAAAGCAGAAGTCCAAATCAGGCCGACTTGGCGACCGTGATGCCCTTCTCGGTCAGGAAGGTCTGCAGTTCGCCGGCCTGGAACATCTCGCGGACGATGTCGCAGCCGCCGACGAATTCGCCCTTCACGTAGAGCTGCGGGATTGTCGGCCAGTTGGAGAAGTCCTTGATGCCCTGGCGGATTTCCGCGTCGGCGAGCACGTTGATGCCCTTGTAGTCGACGCCGAGGAAATCGAGGATCTGAACGACCTGGCCGGAGAAGCCGCACTGCGGAAAGGCGGGGGTGCCCTTCATGAAGAGCACGACGTCGTTGGAGCTGACTTCGTTCTGGATAAGGGCGTGGATTTCGCTCATCTCAACTATTTCCTTTTTGCCGGCCGCCGGCCGATCCTATTCCGGTGCGCTGGTCTGCAGGGCCAGCGCATGCAGGACGCCGCCCATGTTTCCCTTGAGCGCAGCATAAATCATCTGGTGCTGCTGCACGCGGTTCTTTCCGCGAAAAGCCTCGGACACAACTTCGGCAGCATAATGGTCACCGTCGCCCGCGAGATCGCGGATCGTGACCGTCGCGTCCGGAAGAGCCTCCTTGATCAGAGCCTCAATGTCGCGCGCGTCCATTGCCATCAGTCTATCCCCTCAGCCGTCTTCCTTGGAGCCTGTCACGTTCCTCGAAACGGCGAAAGGCTCCTTCGATTTGCTCCGCAGCGCCTGCTTCGCGCAAAAAGATGCTGTCATGCGCGAAGATGGGCCGGGTCCGCCGCCGGTCAGTCGGCGACGGCCATGAACTCAGGGAACCAATTCTCGTGGCCCTGCTTCAGCTTTGCAACAGATATGGTGGCGAGGCCCTCGACATCCAACACCTCGCCGCCGACCGTGCCGAGCACGCGGGCCTCGACGCCGGCCTCCGCCGCCGCCGCCGTGACGGCATCGAGCACCGAAGGCGCCACGGTCAAGACGTAGCGGGCCTGGTCCTCGCCGAACAGGAAGCCGTGCGGCGTCGCCGCGCTTTCGGGAAGCGTGACCGAAGCGCCGATGCCGCGCGCCATCGCCATCTCGGCGAGGGCGGCGAGCAGGCCGCCATCGGAAATGTCGTGGCAGGCGGTGACGAGGCGATTGCGGATGACGCCGCGAACAAAGTCGCCGACGCGGCGTTCCTCGGCGAGGTCGACCGGCGGGGGAGCGCCTTCCTCGCGGCCGAGGATCTCGCGCAGATAGATCGACTGGCCGAGATGGCCGCCGTCGCGACCGATCTGGACGATGACGTCGCCGGCCGACTTGAAGGCGACGGTCGCCATGACGTCGATGTCCGGCAGCAGGCCGACGCCGCCGATGGCGGGGGTCGGCAGGATGCCGACGCCGTTGGTTTCGTTGTAGAGCGAGACGTTGCCGGAGACGATCGGGAAGTCGAGCGCGCGGCAGGCGGCGCCGATGCCCTCGATGGCGCCGACGAACTGGCCCATGATCTCCGGCTTTTCCGGATTGCCGAAGTTCAGGTTGTCGGTGGCGGCCAGCGGCTCGGCGCCGACGGCGGTGAGGTTGCGCCAGCATTCGGCGATCGCCTGCTTGCCGCCCTCGAACGGATCGGCCTCGCAATAGCGCGGGGAAACGTCGAGCGAGAAGGCGAGGCCCTTGCTGTCATGGCCCTCGACGCGGATGACGGCGGCGTCGCCGCCCGGCTTTTGCGCGGTGTTGCCCTGAATCAGGTGGTCGTATTGCTCCCAGACCCAGCGGCGCGAGGCCATGTCGGGCGAGGAGACGAGCTTCAGCAGCGCCTCGGCATAGTCGTTCGGCGCGGCGACGTCGGCGGCCTCGATCGCGGCCGGAACCGGACGGCGCACGAAGGGACGATCATATTCCGGCGCCTGGTCGCCCAGTTCCTTGATCGGCAGGTCGGCGACGACGGCGCCCTTGTGCAGGATGCGGAAGCGCAGGTCGTCCGTGGTCCAGCCGACGATGGCGAAGTCGAGGCCCCATTTGTGGAAGATCGCCTCGGCTTCCTTCTCCTGCTCGGGGCGCAGCACCATCAGCATGCGCTCCTGGCTTTCCGAGAGCATCATCTCGTAGGCCGTCATGTTGGCTTCGCGGCAGGGCACCTTGTCGAGGTCCAGCTCGATGCCGAGGTCGCCCTTGGCGCCCATCTCGACGGCCGAGCAGGTGAGGCCGGCGGCGCCCATGTCCTGGATGGCGATGACGGCGCCGGTCTTCATCAGTTCCAGGCAGGCTTCCAGCAGCAGCTTCTCGCCGAAGGGGTCGCCGACCTGCACGGTCGGGCGCTTCTCCTCGATCGATTCGTCAAATTCGGCAGAGGCCATGGTGGCGCCGCCGACGCCGTCGCGGCCGGTCTTGGCGCCGAGATAGACGACCGGCAGGCCGACGCCCTCGGCCTTGGAATAGAAGATGGCGTCGGTCTTTGCGATGCCCGCGGCGAAGGCGTTGACCAGGATGTTGCCGTTGTAGCGGGCGTCGAAATTGACCTCCCCGCCCACTACGGGCACGCCGAAAGCGTTGCCGTAGCCGCCGACGCCCGACACCACGCCGGCCAC
>JAFKJZ010000575.1 GCA_017305815.1 Hyphomicrobiales bacterium | reverse complement strand
GACTTGCGCACTTCCTTGGGCAGGCCCGCCATTTCGGCAATGCCGCCGGCATTGTCGGTGACAGGGCCGAACGCGTCGAGCGCCACCACCATGCCGGCGAGTCCGAGCATGGTCGAAACCGCGACGGCGGTGCCGAACAGGCCGCCGAGCGCATAGGTCGAGATGATGCCGGCGACGATGACGAGGGTCGGCAGCGCCGTCGATTCGAGCGACACGGCCAGGCCCTGGATCACGTTGGTGCCGTGGCCGGTCACCGAAGCCTGCGAGATCGAGCGGACCGGCCGGAAGCCGATGCCCGTGTAGTACTCGGTGATCCAGACGATCAGGCCTGTCACGGCGAGGCCGACAAGGCCGCACAGGAACAGGCGCGTTCCGGTGATCATGAAGCCCCCGACCGTGCCGATCTCGCCCCAGCCGACGAGCAGGTGGGTGGCGATGGCGAGGCCGGCGATCGAGAACAGCGCCGAGGCGATGAAGCCACGGTAGAGCGCCCCCATGATCGACTGGTTGGCGCCGAGCTTGACGAAGAAAGTTCCGGCGATCGAGGTCAGGATGCAGACGGCGCCGATGCCGAGCGGATAGAGGATGATGCTGCCGAAGGCCGGCGAGGACGCGAAGAAGATCGCCGCGAGCACCATGGTGGCGACCACGGTCACAGCATAGGTCTCGAACAGGTCGGCCGCCATGCCGGCGCAGTCGCCGACATTGTCGCCGACATTGTCGGCGATGGTGGCCGGATTGCGCGGGTCGTCTTCGGGAATGCCCGCCTCGACCTTGCCGACGAGATCGCCGCCGACATCCGCGCCCTTGGTGAAGATGCCGCCGCCGAGACGGGCGAAGATCGAGATCAGCGAAGCGCCGAATCCGAGCGCGACGAGTGCATTGATGACGATGCGGTCATCCGGCGAATAGCCAGCGACATGCGTCAGGATCAGGTAGTAGCCGGAGACCCCGAGCAGCGCGAGACCGGCCACCAGCATCCCGGTGATCGCGCCGGACTTGAAGGCGATCTCGAGGCCTTCGGCGAGGCTCTTGGTCGCCGCCTGGGCCGTGCGCACATTGGCGCGTACCGAGACGTTCATGCCGATGAAGCCAGCGAGGCCGGAGAGGATCGCGCCGATAGCGAAGCCGATCGCCACGGTCAACGAAAGCAGCCAGGCCACCAGGATAAAGATCACCACGCCGACGATGGCGATCGTGGTGTACTGACGCCGGAGATAAGCACTTGCGCCTTCTCGAACCGCCGCCGCGATTTCCTGCATTCGCGCAGAGCCGGCATCGGCCGCGAGGACCGATCGCGTCGCCCATATGCCATAGGCGAGCGCAAGCAACGCACATAGAATAATGAGATAGATCACGTCCACATTCCTCCTCTGGCCGGCCTCTTTGCTTACGGCCATCCGAGGACGCCGCGCCGGCTTCACCGTGCGGCGGGAAAGAGCAACGTTCCTCCCAGCTTTTCCCCCCGTAAAGTCGAGTTGAGAACGCCTTTACGACGCGGTCAAGCTTTCTCCCGACTTGTCGAGCGGCGCAGCAGAAATGCCCAGGTCAAGGCAATGAGGCTCACCATCACGACCGGGAAGACGATCATGTTGATGAAGGCCCAGCCGGGGCCGCCGATCAGCTTGCCGGAGAGGAGCGACGCCATCGCCGCCGAGCCTAAGACAAGGAAATCATTCAGACCCTGGACCCGACCCTTCTCTTCCGGCCGGTAGGTTTCGGACAGCATGGACGTGGCGCCGATGAAGCCGAAGTTCCAGCCGAGGCCGAGCAGGATCAGCGTGATCCAGAAATGCGCCAGCGTAATTCCCGAGAGGCCTACGACGGCGCAGGCGGTCAGGAGCGCCATGCCTGCGATGACGATTCGGTCCTTGCCGAATCGGACGATCAGGCGACCGGTGAAAAAGCTCGGCGCGAACATCGCCAGCACATGCCATTGGATGCCGAGCGCGGCGTCGTTCTGCGTCAGTCCGCAGCCGATCATCGCAAGCGGAGCGGCGGTCATCACCAGGCTCATCAGCGCGTAGGAGGAGATGGCGCAAAGCACCGCCGCGATGAAGCGCGGCTGGCGCGCGATCTCGCGCAAGGGGCGCCCGGCGGGACCGCCATGGGCGCGCGGCTCCTCGCGCGGCGGCGCGACATCGCGCACGAAACCCGCGATAAGGAGGCCGATGAAGCCGAGGCCGGCCGCCGCCAGGAAGCTGCCGGCGAAGGCGATCGGGCTCAGCCAGTCATTGGTGAGGATGATGGCCTGCGGACCGAGGATGCCGGAAAAAATGCCGCCCGCCATGACGAGCGACATCGCCTTGGTCCGCACCGCCATGCTGCCGGCATCGATCGCGGCGAAGCGGTACTGCTGGTTGAACGCGCCGGACATGCCGATCAGGAAGAGCGCCACGACGAACAGCGCGAACGTGCCCTGCATCAGCGCGTACGTGGCGAGCAGGCCGCCCAGTACGGCTGGCGCGGCCCCCAGCACGAAGCCCCTGCGGCGACCGATCCGGCTCATCAGCATGGCAGCCGGAATCGTCGTCAATGCCGAACCGACCGTCGAGGCGGTAA
>JAFKJZ010000574.1 GCA_017305815.1 Hyphomicrobiales bacterium | reverse complement strand
GAGGGGGAGATTCGAACTCCCGATACCCTTGCGAGTATGCCGCATTTCGAGTGCGGTGCAATCGACCACTCTGCCACCTCTCCGCGGTGGCGCCGTCTAGCGCGATTGGCCTGATACATGGGCCGGCACGGGATGACAAGCCCCTTCGCCGCCTTTCCCACGGCTTGTGGATGAATGTGGCTGCGAACGGCCCAAGCGCCGCGAGCCGGACCGGGGCAGAAAAGGCCTTCGGCGCGCACGCGGTCTCCTCAGGGAGCGGCAGAGCCTTATCCCGCCTTACGGCAGTGGCGCGCCATGGGGCCGGCGCTTGCCGCCGCCGCTCCCTCTCGGCGCTTCCGCGCCCGCAGGGGCTTGCCGATGCGACGACAGCCAGCCAACGGTCCCGGTCCGGGCAGGGGAGCCATCGCGGCCCAGTACATCGCCGGGACACTCCCTGCCTTTCCCCGCCGCTCCCGCCCAATCGCGAAATCTGCGTAGCCGGCGGCGGGCTGCGAGCGGGCGGCGGGGCTTGCATTTCAGGGCGCCGAAAGGCCGCTTTCGCTTGACAGGCGCGGCTCCGTCCCTATAAGTGCGGGCCGAATGGCGGCGCGGCGTTTTGGCTGCGCCATTTCCATTTCCCGAAACCCTGACTGAAGAAGCGGACCCTTCGAGGTCCCGCTGAACAACGGAAAGAACAATGTTCGCAGTCATCAAGACCGGTGGCAAGCAGTACCAGGTTGCCGCCAACGACCAGATCGAAGTCGAGCTTCTCACCGGCGCGCCCGGCGACATGGTGACCTTCGAGGAGATCCTTCTCGTCGGCGGCGACGCCGGCGTCACCGTCGGTGCGCCGCTGGTGGCCGGTGCCTCGGTCTCGGCCGAGATCATCGAGCAGTTCCGCACGCGCAAGATCCTCGTGTTCAAGAAGCGCCGTCGCCAGAACTCGAAGCGCAGCCGCGGCCATCGCCAGAGCCTGACGCTCGTCCGGATCAACGAGATCCTGACGAACGGCGCCAAGGATTCCGGCAAGAAGGCCGCCAAGGCGAAGACCAAGGCCGCTCCGGCTGCCGACGCCGCCCCGGCCGCGCTCGCAAGCGGCGGGATCGACAGCTCCAACCTCTCGCTGATCTCGGGCATCGGCCCGACCATCGAGAAGAAGCTGCGCGCCGCCGGCGTCACCTCCTGGGAGCAGATCGCTGCCTGGACCGATGCCGACATCGCCAAGTACGATGAGGAACTCGCGCTCCGTGGCCGCGTCGGCCGTGAAGAGTGGGTCCAGCAGGCCTCCGAACTTCTCGCCGGCAAGCCGCCGCGCGCCAAGATCGACCAGGCAGAGCTGAAGTCTGGCGAAGATCGCTGAGCCGCGCTTCCTAGCGCGCCCCTAACCAACGGATCGGGAGTTCGATCATGGCACACAAAAAGGCAGGCGGTTCCTCGCGCAACGGTCGCGATTCCGCGGGTCGCCGTCTCGGCGTCAAGAAGTTCGGCGGCGAAGCCGTCATTTCCGGCAACATTATCCTGCGCCAGCGCGGGACCCAGTGGCATCCGGGCACCGGCGTTGGCCTCGGCAAGGATCACACGATCTTCGCCGTGACGGACGGTTTCGTATCGTTCCGCAAGAAAGCCAATGGCCGTACCTACGTCTCCGTCGCCCCGGCGGCGCTGGAGGCTGCAGAATAACCGGCTCTTCTCAAGGAACGCCGGTGTCGCATCGACCCGGCCGACCGTGACGGCCTGAAGACAGGGGAGATGGGACACCATCTCCCCTTTTCTTTTGGCCCGACCGGGAGGCACCAATGCGGGACCAGGATCTAGAAGGAACGACAGAGGACGAAGAACGGAGCGTCCTGACGGCGCGGCTCGTGCTGCGGCGCCCCAGGACGGAAGATGCGGCAGTCCTCGCCGCGGCCATCGACAATCCGCGCGTCGCGAAGAATCTCGTCAGCGTGCCGCACCCCTATCGCCGCGCCGATGCGGAAACCTGGATCCGGCAGAGCCGCTACCCGGCCGCCGGCGGGGCGCAGATCGCCCTGTCGCGATCGGATGGCAGCCTGCTCGGCGCCAGCTTCCACCGCCCGAGCGAATCCCGCCCGAACGGACACGACCTGTCCTTCTGGGTCGCGGAGCACCACTGGGGCGAGGGCTTCGGCACCGAGATCGCCCATGCGGCGATCGACCATGCCTTCGGCGCCGGCCGGCTGGAGCGGCTCTGGTGCGTGGTGCGGGTGACCAACGGCCCCGCCCGGCGGGTGGTCGAAAAATGCGGTTTCCAGTTCCGCGACACCGGCATGGTGCGCTCGCTTTCCGAGCGCGGCTCCGTTCCGGTCGAACATTTCGTGCTCGAGCGCCGGGTCTGGCAGAGCCTGAAGGCCTGGGGCGCCAATTCCTGGGACACCAATTCCCGGGGCGCCACGGCGCCGACGGAATTCGGAACGATGAAGGGTCTCGCGACTATGAGGTGACGCGCTGGCTGGCGCGCGTTCCCTATCCGTATGATCTCGACGAGGCGGAGCGCTTCCTCGCCTGGGAACGGGCGCAGCGTCCGGTCAGCGCCGAGCAGGTCTACGCCATCGATCGCGACGGCATGATCGGCCTGATCTCGCTGCGCGACGCTGGCCCCGAGCCCGTGCTCGGCTACTGGCTGGCGCAGGCGCACTGGGGCAAGCGCTACATGAGCGAGGCGGTCGCGGCGCTTGTCGACGACACGTTCCGCGACCCGCGCATCCGCGCGATCCAGTCCGGCGTCTTCGAGGGCAACGAGCGGTCGCTCGCCATCCAGAAGCGGCTCGGCTTCGAGATCGTCGGCCGCTCGGTCCAGCATAACCTTGCGCTCGGCCGCGATCTTGCGCATATCGACACAGCCCTGACGCGCGCGCGTCACTACGAGTTGAAAACATGAAATTTCTCGACGAAGCCAAGGTCTACATCCGCTCCGGCGACGGCGGCGCCGGCTGCGTGTCGTTTCGTCGGGAAAAATTCATCGAGTTCGGCGGGCCGGATGGCGGCGATGGCGGCCGGGGCGGCGACGTCTGGGCCGAATGCGTCGACGGCCTCAACACGCTGATCGACTACCGCTACCAGCAGCATTTCAAGGCCAAGGTCGGCGTGCATGGCATGGGCCGCAATCTCGCCGGCGGCAAGGGCGACGACGTCACGCTGAAGCTGCCCGTCGGCACGCAGATCTATGACGAGGACGGCGAGACGCTGATCGCCGACATGACGCATGTCGGCCAGCGCGGGCAGCTGGCCCGGGGCGGCAATGGCGGCTTCGGCAACGCCCATTTCAAGACCTCGACCAACCAGGCGCCGCGCCGCGCCAATCCCGGCCTCGAGGGGCTGGAGCGCTGGATCTGGCTGCGGCTGAAGCTGATCGCCGATGCCGGCCTGGTCGGCCTGCCCAATGCCGGCAAGTCGACCTTCCTGGCCGCCGTCACCGCCGCCAAGCCGAAGATCGCCGATTATCCCTTCACCACTCTGCATC
>JAFKJZ010000573.1 GCA_017305815.1 Hyphomicrobiales bacterium | reverse complement strand
CTCGGCAGCCATCTCTCCGAATGGCCGATCGGCCATACGGTCAAGTGCCTCTGCTTCTATCATCCCGACGACAGCGCCGAGCTGAAGGCGCAGCAGGAGCGCGAACTTTTGCGCGTCGCCGACGCGGCGCGGACGGTCGGGCGCGAATTGCTGATCGAGATCATCGCCGGCAAGCACGGGCAGCTTACCGAGACGACGGTCTCGTCGATCCTCGCCCGGCTCTACGAACTCGGCATCAAGCCGGACTGGTGGAAGCTGGAGCCGCAGACGAGTCCGGCCGCCTGGCAAGCGATCGAGCAGGTCATCCTCACCAACGATCCGCTCTGCCGGGGCATCGTCCTGCTCGGGCTGGAGGCGCCGGAACACGAACTGGTCGCGGCCTTCCGCGCCGCCGCCGCCACGCCACTGGTGAAGGGTTTCGCGGTGGGCAGGACGATTTTCGCCGAAGCGGCCGAGGGCTGGCTGTCGGGCCGGATCGACGACGAGGCGGCGATCGCCGACATGACCACCCGCTTCGGCAAGCTGGTCGCGGCCTGGGAAAGCGCAAGGCAGTCGGAAGTGGCGTGAGCGTTTCCGGCGTCATCCCCGCGAAGGCGGGGATCCATGCAGCCGCGCCACGGACGGTTCGAGTGGAACGAACCCGGCCTAGTGGATCCCCGCCTTCGCAGGGATGACGGCGGAAAGATGAAGGTCTCTCGCGGCGACAGCGGGGAAAGACTAGCTTGAAGAAAAAGGGAGACCGCCCCTGGCGACCGGGGCGGGGTGCTGCAAAAATGGCCGAGGAAACAGCCCGATGACCACCATCCGTCTCACCATGGCGCAGGCGCTGACGCGATATCTCGCCAGCCAGAAGACCGTCATCGACGGCAGGACCGTGCCGATCTTCGCCGGCGTCTGGGCGATCTTCGGCCATGGCAACGTCGCCGGCATCGGCGAGGCGCTCTATCAGCACCAGGACGACCTGCCGACCTTCCGCGCCCACAACGAGCAGGCGATGGGCCACGCCGCGATCGCCTTCACCAAGGCGAGCTTCCGCCGCCGCATGATGGCGGTGACGAGTTCCATCGGGCCGGGCGCCACCAACATGGTGACGGCCTGCGCGCTGGCGCATGTGAACCGCCTGCCCGTCCTGTTTCTGCCCGGCGACGTCTTCGCCAACCGCCGGCCCGATCCTGTGCTGCAGCAGGTCGAGGACTTTGGCGACGGCACGGTCTCGGCCAATGACGTGTTCCGCCCGGTGTCGCGCTATTTCGACCGCATCACCCGGCCCGAGCAGATCCTCGCCGCCCTGCCCCGCGCCATGGCCGTGCTGACCGACCCGGCCGATTGCGGCCCGGTGACGCTGTCGCTCTGCCAGGACGTGCAGGCGGAGGCCTATGATTATCCGGAAGCCTTCTTCGACGAGAAGATCTGGACGCAGCGCCGGCCGCGCGCCTCCGACGACGAACTGGCCGCCGCGACCGCTGCGCTGCGCGCCGCGAAGAAGCCGCTGATCGTCGCCGGCGGCGGCGTGCTCTACTCCGGCGCGACGGCCACGCTTGCCGATTTCGCCGAAGCCCATGGCATCCCGGTCGCCGAGACGCAGGCCGGCAAGTCCTCGCTGCCGGCCGACCACCCGCTCAACATGGGCTCGATCGGCGTTACCGGCACCTCGGCCGCCAACGAACTGGCGGAAGAGGCGGATGTCATCCTCGCGGTCGGCACGCGGCTGCAGGACTTCACCACCGGCTCCTGGGCACTGTTCCAGAACGCGCGCAAGACCATTGTCGGCCTCAACACGCAGGTCTTCGACGCAACCAAGCACCGGGCCTTGCCGCTGGTCGCCGACGCCGACGCGGGCCTGCGCGAACTGGCGCTGCGGCTGGAAGCGCTGAAGGCGCCGGAAGACTGGACGAAGCGGGCGACGGAAGGCCGGACGCGCTGGTTCCTCGCCGCCGATGCCGCAACCGCGCCCACCAACGCCGCCCTGCCCTCGGACGGCCAGGTGATCGGCGCCGTGCAGCGGGCGATCGGGACGGGCGGAACGGTGGTCTGCGCCGCCGGCGGCCTCCCCGGCGAACTGCACAAGCTCTGGCAGGCCGGCGCGCCCGGTTCCTACCATCTCGAATATGGCTATTCGACCATGGGCTATGAGATCGCCGGCGGGCTCGGCGTCAAGATGGCGAAGCCCGACCAGGAAGTCGTCGTCATGGTCGGCGACGGCTCCTACCTGATGATGAACTCGGAGATCGCCACCTCGGTGATGCTGGGGCTGCGGCTCACCATCGTCGTGCTCGACAATGCCGGCTATGGCTGCATCAACCGCCTGCAGATGGCCACCGGCGGCGCCAACTTCAACAACCTGTTCCGCGACGTTCGGCACGAGGTGATGCCCTCGGTCGATTTCGCGGCGCATGCGGCAAGCCTCGGCGCGATCGCGACCAAGGTCGCCTCGATCGCGGAGCTGGAGGCCGGCCTCGCCGCCGCCCTGAAGAACGATCGCACGACCGTCCTCGTGATCGCCACCGCCCCGCTGCTCACGACGGCGGAAGGCGGCCACTGGTGGGACGTCGCCGTGCCGGAAGTGAGCCCCCGC
>JAFKJZ010000572.1 GCA_017305815.1 Hyphomicrobiales bacterium | reverse complement strand
TGCCGCCGCTCCATGTCACCGAGAATCCCGACATTCTCGCCACCATCGCGCACCTGAAGGACCAGCGCCCCGGCCTCGTCGTCGGTTTCGCGGCCGAGACGGACGATGTGCTTGAAAACGCGAAGAAAAAGCTCGGCCGCAAGGGCGCCGACATCATCGTCGCCAACGACGTCTCGCCGGAGACCGGCGTCATGGGCGGCGGCGCCAACACCGTGCATCTGGTGACGGCGGAGGGGATCGAGAGCTGGCCGCAGATGCCGAAGGACGAGGTGGCGCGCCGACTCGTGCACTGGATCGCCGGCCGACTTTCGCCCACCGCCTGACCGGAGGCACGCATCATTCGCGCGCTTCGCACCCTCCTGCTCTGGCTCGGGCGACTGCTGCTCTGGCTCGCCATCGCGCTGACGGCGGTGCTGGTCGGCATGGCCTTCTGGTACCAGCTGCCGCTGCCTCAGACGGCGCTGAAGCTCGCCATCGGCGCCTGGGCGATCTTCGCGCTCGGCGTGCTTTGCCTTGAGATAACAAGGCGTTCGTGGATTTCGCGCGGCGTCTATGGGCTCGCCCTGATCGCGGCCGCGCTCTGGTGGGCGGGCATCCGGCCGAGCTTCGACCATGAATGGGCGCCGGATGTCGAGCACATCGTCACCGGCACGCGCGACGGCGACATCGTCACGCTGAAGGACGTCCGCGACTTCGACTGGAAGAGCGAGACCGACTTCACGCCGCGCTGGCAGACGCGGACCTACGACCTCTCGAAGCTCGAGACGGTCGACCTGTTCCTCTCCTACTGGTCGAGCCCGGCGATCGCCCACACGCTCGTCTCCTTCGGCTTCGAGGGCGGCGAACATATTGTCTTCTCAGCGGAAATCCGCAAGGAGAAGGGCGAGAGCTTCTCCTCGATCGGCGGCTTCTTCAAGGAATTCGACCTGGCGCTGATCGCCGCCGACGAGCGCGACATCATCCGCCTCAGGACCAATATCCGCGGCGAGGACGTCTATCGCTACCCGATCCACATGCCGCAGGCCGGCATGCGGGAGCTGTTCCTCTCCTATCTCGAGACCGGCAACCGGCTTGCGACCGTGCCGACCTTCTACAACACGGTCACGACCAACTGCACGACGGTGGTCTTCCGCCTGCTCCGGGCGCTCGATCCGGCGCTGCCGTTCGATTACCGCATCCTGCTTTCCGGGTATCTTCCCGGATATATCTATCAGAATCAAGGGGTTGATACGGGCCTGACCGAAGCGGAATTCCGCGCCCGCGCCGCGATCAGCGCGCTCGGAATCGCCGCCGGCGACAGCCCCGATTTCTCCGCCGCCATCCGGGCCGCCGGCACGCTGCCGCGTTAACGGCCTGTTATCGTCTTGTTAAGCATGAGGACCGCGCCGTGCCGCACCAGCCGACCATCGAACTGAAGGTGCTCGACCCGCGCCTCGAGGCCTGGGGCCTGCCGGCCTATCAGAGCGACATGGCAGCGGCGATCGACCTGCGCGCCGCCATCGACGCGCCGCTTGCGATCGAGGCCGGCTCGCCGGCCGTGCTGGTCCCGAGCGGGCTCTCCCTCTTCATCCGCGACCCGTTCGTCGCCGCGATGATCCTGCCGCGCTCCGGCCTCGGCCACAAGCAGGGCCTCGTGCTCGGCAATTCGACCGGACTGATCGACGCCGACTATCTAGGGCCCATCCTCGTCAGCGTCTGGAACCGCAATGCCGCCGGCAGCAGGCCGATCGAGATCCAGCCGGGCGACCGCATCGCCCAGATGATGTTCGTGCCGGTGGTGCGGCCGCGTTTCGAGGTGGTCGCCGAATTCTCCACGGAGACGGCGCGCGGCGCCGGCGGCTTCGGCTCGACCGGCGGCAAATAGCCGGCGAGGCTCGACCCGGCCGCCGGGCTCGACTAGACTTCCGCCACAAATCCAACGGGTTAAGGAGGAACGAATGGCCGAAGCAACCAAGCGCGGACGCGGCAAGATCTACGCCTCGATCACCGACACGATCGGCGACACGCCGATCGTCCGGCTCGACCGCATCGCCGCCGAGAAGGGCGTGAAGGCCAACCTCTTGGCCAAGCTCGAATTCTTCAATCCGATCGCCTCGGTCAAGGATCGCATCGGCGTCGCCATGATCGACGCGATGGAGGCCGAAGGCCGGATCACGCGCGGCAAGTCGACCCTGATCGAGCCGACCTCCGGCAATACCGGCATCGCGCTCGCCTTCGTGGCCGCGGCGCGCGGCTACCGGCTGATCCTGGTGATGCCGGAGACGATGTCGATCGAGCGGCGCAAGATGCTGAAGCTGCTCGGCGCCGAGCTGGAGCTGACCGAGGGCGCCAAGGGCATGAAGGGCGCCATCACCCGCGCCGAGGAGCTGAAGGCCGAGATCGGCGACGCCGTCATCCCGCAGCAGTTCCAGAACCCGGCCAACCCGGCGATCCACCGCGAGACGACGGCCGAGGAGATCTGGAACGACACCGATGGCGGCATCGACATCCTGATCTCCGGCGTCGGCACCGGCGGCACGATCACCGGCGTCGGCCAGGTGCTGAAGGAGCGGAAGCCCGGCATCCGCGTCGTCGCCGTCGAGCCG
>JAFKJZ010000012.1 GCA_017305815.1 Hyphomicrobiales bacterium | reverse complement strand
CGAGGTCCTCCGCGACCTCTCCTTCCAGATTGCGCCGAAATCCTTCCAGTTCCTGACCGGCCCTTCCGGCGCCGGCAAGTCGACGCTGCTGCGCCTGCTCTGCCTGTCGCTGAAACCGACCCGCGGCCTGATCACCGTGTTAGACCGCGACGTCGTCACGCTGCCGAAGGCGGAGCTGCCGGCGCTGCGTCGCCGCGTCGGCGTGGTGTTCCAGGATTTCCGCCTGCTCGACCACCTGACCACCTTCGAGAACGTCGCGCTGCCGCTGCGCGTGCTCGGGCGCGAGGAGGCGAGCTATCGCGCCGATGTCATCGAGCTGCTGAAATGGGTCGGCCTCGGCGACCGCATGCAGGCGCTGCCGCCGATCCTTTCCGGCGGCGAGAAGCAGCGCGCCGCGATCGCCCGCGCCCTGATCGGCCAGCCCGAGATCCTGCTCGCCGACGAACCGACCGGTAATGTCGACCCGCCGCTGGCAAAGCGCCTGCTGCGCCTCTTCGTCGAATTGAACCGGCTCGGCACCTCCGTCGTCATCGCCACCCACGACATCGGCCTGATGAACCAGTTCGATGCCCGGCGCCTCGTGCTGCATGAAGGACGGCTCTCGATCTATGAGTGAGCTCGCCACCCACCGCGGTCCAGGCTTCTTCGGCCGCATGTTCGGCTCGATCCTGCCGTCGCGCCGCCGCGCCCGCTCGGGAAACACCGTCTCGGCGCCGATCGTCCCGTCGCAGTCCATCGCCGGCAAGTCGCTGATGATCGTCATCGCAATCATGAGCTTCCTCGCCTGCCTGACGCTCGGCGCCGTGTCGCTGGTGCGCGACGCCTCGCTCGGCTGGCAGGCCGACATCGTGCGCGAAGTCACTATCCAGGTTCGTCCGGTCGACGGCGTCGACACGAATGCCGAGGCGCAGAAGGCGGCGACCATCGCCGCATCGATGGCCGGCGTCGCCCAGGCCCGTGTGCTGGAGGACTGGGAAAACGCCAAGCTGCTGGAACCCTGGCTCGGCAGCGGCCTCGACATGAGCGACCTGCCGATCCCGCATCTGATCGTCGTCGAACTGGCGGATCCCGATGCCGTGGATCTCGTCGCGCTCGCCTCCCGCCTCAATACCGAAGTGAAGGGCGCAAGCCTCGACGATCACCGCAGCTGGACCGACCGACTGAAGACGATGGCCAACGCCACCGTGATCATCGGCGTCTCGATCCTCGGCCTCGTCTTCATCGCCACCGTGCTGTCCGTGATCTTCGCGACGCGCGGCGCCATGGCCTCGAACCGCGACATCGTCTCGGTGCTGCACTATGTCGGGGCGGAAGCGAATTTCATCGCGCGCGAGTTCCAGCGTCATTTCCTGTTTCTCGGCCTGAAGGGCGGGTTGCTCGGCGCATCCGGCGCGGCGATCCTGTTCGCCGTCCTCTCCTTCTTCATCGGCCGCTCGATCGCGACGCCCGAGGGCGACCAGGTCTCGGCGCTGTTCGGCCGCTTCGCGATCGGCCCGACCGGCTATCTCGGCGCCCTCGTCATCGCGCTGCTGATCGGAATCATGACCGCGATCACCTCGCGGCTCACCGTCTACCGCCACCTGGCCTCGATCGAATGACCGGCGGCGCGCCCTTGTCCCCGTCACTCGGTCGTCACCATGGTGTGACTTCTGCCCCTTCTTGGCCGCAATCGGCTCGCAAGCTGATCGGCATGAGTGACGCGGCCCAAACCGGAACGGATCTTGGCCGACGGAATTTTACCGGCCCGGCCTCGCATGGCCGCTTACCGGCCCCCGGCCGCCGCCCATTCGTCACGGTGCTGCTGCTCGTCGCCATCGCCGGTTCGATCGCCGGCCTCGACTTCGCCCGCTTCGCCAGCCAGGTCGCCAACACCACGCCGCCGACCGACGTAACCGCCGAAGGCATCGTCGCGCTGACCGGCGGCACGGCGCGAATCGACGGCGCACTGGCGTTGTTGCGCGACAATCGCGCCGAAAAGCTGCTGATCTCGGGCGTCAATCCGGCGGTCGGCCGGCACGACATCGCCCGCGCGGTCGAAAGCGCCTATGGCGCCGTGCTGGACCAGCGCGTCGATCTCGGCCATGCGGCACGCGACACGATCGGCAATGCCGACGAAACCCGCGCCTGGGTCGAGAAGCAGGGAATCCACTCGCTGATCATCGTCACCAGCGACTACCACATGCCGCGCAGCATGGTGGAGCTGGCCCGAGCCATGCCCGGCGTGCGCCTGATTCCCTACCCGGTTTCGAACAAGCAGCTCGAAATGGACCGCTGGTGGCGACATGGCGCATCAGTAAAGCTTCTCCTCGGCGAGTACCTGAAGTATACGCTCGCTCGTGCGCGGCTCGCCTTCGAGACGCCGCGGGGGGAAAGCGGGACCGCGATGGCGGCGGAAACGCATACTCACGCGACAACCGGCGGGGTCCTGCGCTGACGCCGTATCTTTCGACGCCGACGTAGAACCGCACCATGCTGACCCTTCGTTCACTGCTCTTCCAGGCCGCGTTCTATCTGATCATGGCGATCATCCTCGCCGTGACGCTTCCGTTTTTCTTCTTCCTGCCGCACCGCGCCGCCATCGCCGTGGTCAAGTTCTGGACCGCC
>JAFKJZ010000011.1 GCA_017305815.1 Hyphomicrobiales bacterium | reverse complement strand
TCGCCGCCGTCAGCTCCAGCCGGTAGACGCTGTCAGGCTCGCCGTCATAGCGCGCCGGCGTGAACATCGCCTCCGGCACGGCGGCGCGGATCGCGGCGATTTCCTCGCGCTCCGACGGGCCGGAGAAGAAGACCGGCGTCAGCCCCTCGGCCAGCAGCAGCCTGGCGAAGGCGATGTTGCGCGGCACCGGCCAGCCCTTGCCGCCCTTGGTCGTCACCGCGATGCCGACATGGCGGCGATCGGCCGGAAACAGCTCCGCCGCCAGCGCCTCGGCCTTCGGCGACAGGTGGAAGCCATCCCTGGCGGAAAGCGTCCAGTCGAGCTTGCGGCCGGCATCCGCCTCGATCGTCGACCAGCTGCGATCGACGATCAGCGCCGGCCGGTGCAGCTTGCCGATCGGGATGCTGCTCTGGAATCCCTTCGACTTCAGGAAGGCGCGCGCCAGCAGCACGTCGCCGACGCGCGAACGCACGTCGAAAACCCTGTGGAAGCGCGGCAGCTTCAGAAGCGCCGAAATGACGGGAACCGGCCAATAGCGGGCGCGCGGAAAATGCACGAAGGTCGGCGCGATGTCGGCGACCAGTTCATGCACCGTGCGGGTCAGCTTGTCGGGGCAGGAGGAGATCCACCAGATCGGATGGCCGGGATAGCGCTCCGCCACCGCCCAGATCAGCGGGCAGACCATCAGCGCGTCGCCTAGTCCGGCCCGGTCGCTCAGGACGGCGATGGGCTTGAGGGCGGCGGCAGAATTGGATGTCATGGATCGGCCAGGATGCGAGGAGGAAGGCGGCTTCCATAGCCGTTTTTTCCGCGCTGCCATAGCGTTTCGAATTCTGGCGCCCGGCCGTCGTCGATTTTTCCGCGCGCCGGACAAGTCGTCCCCACGAGCCGGTGGACGGCGCGGGCCGGGAACCCTACCCTCCCCGCATGAGCAGGGCCTTCGTGAAGGAAGACGACGCGGACCAGGGCGATGACGGCTTGCCGGAGCGCCCTGTCTCGCCGCATCCAAACCTGGTGACACCGGAAGGCCTGGCGGCAATCGAGGCCGAACTCGCCAGCCTCGCCGCCGCGCTGGCGGCGGCCCGGATTGCCGATGACAGGATGACGGCGGCGACGCTCGCCCGCGACCTGCGCTACTGGCAGAAGCGGCGCGCCAGCGCCGAACTCATATCGGCGCCGACGGACGGCGCGACCGTGCAGTTCGGATCGACGGTGACGATCCTGCGCGAGGATGGGCGGCGGCAGAGCTACCGGATCGTCGGCGAGGACGAGGCCGACCCGAATGCCGGCACCGTCTCGCATGTCTCGCCGCTGGCGCAGGCGGTCATCGGCCGCAGCGTCGGCGACGAGATCGCCATCGCGGGCCGGGACGCGGAGATCGTGGGGATCGACTAGAGCCGGGGCTGTGGCCGGTAAGCCCCTCACCCCAACCCTCTCCCGCGCGTGGGAGAGGGTTGGGGTGAGGGTCTTGCTTGCCTTACCCGCCGAAACGCAGCCCAAACGAAAAATGGCGCCGGCCGGGGCCGACGCCATTTCAGAACCGGAACCGCCCGATCAGACGGTCTCGTCGACCTTGGGCTGCGCCACGACGCGAAGATA
Organism: Hyphomicrobiales bacterium; assembly: GCA_017305815.1. Taxonomy (GTDB): domain Bacteria; phylum Pseudomonadota; class Alphaproteobacteria; order Rhizobiales; family Kaistiaceae; genus Kaistia; species Kaistia nematophila. The sequence goes on along the minus strand of JAFKJZ010000011.1, from coordinate 1,446 downwards.
GGGCTTCACGGTCTTCCAGCCGCCCGGGAACTTCTCCTTGGCCGCCTCGTCCGACACCGACGGCACGATGATCACGTCGTCGCCGTGCTTCCAGTCGACCGGCGTCGCCACCGAGAACTTGGCCGTCAGCTGCAGGCTGTCGATGACGCGCAGGATCTCGTCAAAATTCCGCCCGGTCGATGCCGGATACGTCAGCGTCAGCTTCAGCTTCTTGTCGGGGCCGATGATGAAGACCGAACGGACGGTCGTCGTGTCGGAAGCGTTCGGATGGATCATGCCGTAGAGATTGGCGACGTTCTTGTCGTGATCGGCGATGAGCGGGAAGTTCAGCGTCGAGCCGGTGGCGTCGCGGATGTCGTCGACCCACTGGCCGTGATTGGAGAGCTGATCGACCGAGAGGCCGATGACCTTGACGCCGCGCCGGTCGAATTCCGGCTTCAGCTTGGCGACGGCGCCGAGCTCGGTGGTGCAGACCGGGGTGAAGTTCTTCGGATGCGAGAACAGAACGCCCCAGCCATTGCCGAGATACTCATGGAACGAGATCTTGCCTTCGGTCGAGTCGGCGGTGAAATCGGGGACCACGTCCCCCAGATTGAGTGCCATTTTCTGAATGCCCTGTTGCGTGCCGGCTGCCGCGACGAGACCCGCGGCCGTCTAGGGTGCGAGTATCGCACGGCATTGCAACCGGTCAATTGCGGAATCATGACGGTTTCGAGCATGGATTGCCTACGTTCGACGGACATCAGGCAGTTCATTCCATCTCGAAGGCGAGACAGGTCCAAAACTGGAATATTCGTCCAAATGCCGGTGCGCTGCGGCAAGCCGGCGATGGTTGATAGACTGCCCGCCGGGGAGCGCTGACCAGGAAGGTGTCATCATGCTGAAAAGGCCGATCCGCGCGCTGGCGCTTTCGATCCTGCTGCCGGTTCTGGCCGGCGCGCCCGCCTTGGCGGACTCGATCGACACGACGCCGGCGAAGATTCTGTTCGGGGACGTCAAGACGCCGATCCCGCTCGAGGCGCGCTCGATCGGCTCCTATGCCAAAGGCTGCCTGGCCGGCGCGGTGGCGCTGCCCGTCAACGGGCCCGACTGGCAGGCCATGCGCCTGTCGCGCAACCGCAACTGGGGCACCCCGGAACTGATCGCCTTCACCGAGAAGCTCGCCCACGACGCCAAGCGGCAGGACGGCTGGCCAGGCCTTTTGGTCGGCGACATGGGTCAGCCGCGCGGTGGCCCGGCCCGCACCGGCCATGCCAGCCACCAGATCGGCCTCGACGTCGACCTCTGGCTGACGCCGATGCCGAACCGCAGGCTTTCCCGCGACGAGCGCGAGAACATGTCGGCCGTCTCCATGGTCAACGAGAAGGCCCGCAAGATCGACAGCTCCGTCTGGACGATGGGCCAGCACAAGCTCATTCGCCGCGCCGCGCTCGATCCGCGCGTCGC
>JAFKJZ010000010.1 GCA_017305815.1 Hyphomicrobiales bacterium | reverse complement strand
ATCTCGAGATCATGCGCCGCCTGCCCAAGGGCGCGACCGTCCTGATCCAGAAGCCGATGGGACGCGACCTCGACGAGGCGACGGCGATCCTCAATCTCTGCCGCGAGCGCCAGTTCAAGGCCGCGGTCAATTTCCAGCTCCGCTTCTCGCCGATGATGCTGGCGGTGCGCGACGCGCTGCAGCGCGGCCTGCTCGGCCGGCTGGTCGATGTCGAGATGCATCTGAACCTCGTCACGCCCTGGCACCTGTTCCCGTTCCTGAAGGGGATGTCGCGCGTCGAGATCGCCGTGCACTCGATCCACTACCTCGACCTGATCCGCGGCATGCTCGGCAATCCGACCGGCATCCATGCGCGCACGCTCGGCCATCCCGGCAACGAACTGGCGCAGACGCGCACCTCGGCCATGCTCGATTTCGGTCCCGATGTCCGCTGCACGCTGTCGATCAACCACGACCATGATTTCGGCCGCAAGTTCCAGGACGCGACCTTCCGTTTCGAGGGCGACCAGGGCGCGGCGTCGGTCAAGCTCGGCCTGCTCCTGAACTATCCGGCGGGGGAGCCGGACGAACTCTGGATCACGGCCGCGCGCGGAGCCGACGCCGACTGGCGGCAGGTGCCGCTCGCCGGCGGCTGGTTCCCGAATGCCTTCGCCGGCGTGATGTCGAACCTGCAGCGCTTCTCGGCCGGCGAGGACGACAGCCTCGTCACCTCGGTCGAGGATGCCTGGCACACCATGGCGCTGGTCGAGGCGGCGTTCCGCTCGGCTGCCGAGCCGGCGACGCCGGTGCCGCAGCAGCCCGGATAGGGCGGCGCGCGATCAAATCAATCAATCCATCTGCGGGCGGAAACTTTATTTGCAGATGAGCGATCGATTGATATATGAAGTGACTGAGGGACGGAGACGACTATGACATCAGAGGAATTCGCGCCGACCGTCGGCGTGAGTTCGACGCATCCCAAGGACATGCCGAAGGATCACGCCGACCTTCCGGTCTGGAATGCGGAGAACTGGCTCTATGAGGATTGGCCGGTAGGCCAGAAGATCCGCTCGCTGCGCCGCACGATCGGCGAGGGCGAGTCGCATCTCTTCAACACGCTGGTCACGGACATCCATCCCTACGTCCAGGACCAGATGTTCGCCGAGACCGAGGGCGTGTTCGGCCGCCGGCTGGTCGCCGGCGCCTTCGTCTTCTCGGCCGGCCTCGGCCTCGTCGCGACGAACTGCGTCAACGCCTTTTCCTATGGCTACGACAAGCTCCGCTTCATCAAGCCGGTGTTCATCGGCGACACGATCTACACGATCCGCACCAATCTGGATAAGCGCCCGAAATACCAGGAAATGGGCCTGATCCGCGCTTCCTATGAAGTGTTCAAGGGCGAGGGCGAGCTGGTGCTCTATTGCGAGCATCTGCAGACCGTTCGCTACCGTGACGCAACCGCCTTCGCCGATCAGGTCGAGAAGAAATAGGCCAAGAATGTCCAAGTCCGATTTGCCGCTCGACGGCCTGCTCGTCGTCGATCTCAGCCAGTTCCTGTCCGGTCCCTATTGCGCGCTGCGGCTGCTCGATCTCGGCGCCCGCGTCATCAAGATCGAGCGCCCGGACGGCGGCGATCTCTGCCGTCGCCTGTATCTGACCGACACCGAGATCGGCGGCGACTCCACGCTCTTCCATGCGATCAACCGCAACAAGGAGAGCTATGCCGTCGACATGAAGAACCCGGTCGAGCTGGAGAGCCTGAAGAAGCTGCTCGCGAAGGCCGACGTCGTCATGCAGAATTTCCGCCCCGGCGTGATCAACCGCCTCGGCCTCGGCTACGAGACGATCAAGGAGATCAATCCCGACGTCGTCTATGGCTCGATCACCGGCTATGGCGACGAGGGGCCGTGGGTGACCCGCCCCGGCCAGGACCTGCTGGCGCAGGCGCGTTCCGGCGTCACCTGGCTGAACGGCGACGAAGGGCAGGGGCCCGTGCCGTTCGGTCTCGCCATCGCCGACATGCTGGCGGGCGCCGCGCTGTGCCAGGGCATCCTGGCGGCGCTGGTCCGGCGCGGCATTTCGGGCCAGGGCTCGCATGTCGAGACTAGCCTGATCGAGGCGCTGGTCGACTTCCAGTTCGAGGTGCTGACGACGCACCTGAATGACGGCGGCCGCAAGCCGACCCGCGCCAGCTTCCGCAGCGCCCATGCCTATCTTTCGGCGCCCTACGGCATCTATCCGACCCAGAACGGCTTCCTCGCCGTCGCCATGACGCCGATCCCCAAGCTCGCCGACCTGCTCGAGATGCCGGAACTCGATCTCTATCGCGACACGCCGAAGAGCTGGTTCTCGGAACGCGATGCGATCAAGCGGCTGATCGCCAATCGCCTCGCCACCGAAACGACCGAGCATTGGCTGTCGATCCTGGAGCCGGCCGACATCTGGTGCGCCAAGGTCTTGGAGTGGCCGGAACTGCTGCAGAGCGAGGGCTTCACCTCGCTCGACATGCTGCAGACGGTCGAGCGCGCCGACAATGTCCGCGTCGTCACCACGCGCTCGCCGATCCGCGTCGACGGCAAGCGCCCGCCGCTGTCGCGCGCCGCGCCGCGCATCGGCGAGCACACCGAGGAC
>JAFKJZ010000009.1 GCA_017305815.1 Hyphomicrobiales bacterium | reverse complement strand
CGCGATGAAGGCCTTGCGGCATTCGTCCTTGTCGGACTTCGTCGGCAGTCCGATCTCGCCGAGCCGGGCATAGAGCTGGTCGAAGTTCTCGATCAGCTTCGGATCGACGCTCCTGTGCGTCCAGGCGTCGGCCGGAATGCGCGGATTGAGCTCGATGGCGAGGCTCTTCAGCGCGTGGCAGCCGATCTCGCGGCAGATGCGAGCCGATTCCGTGTGCTTCTCGTCCAGGCAGGCGGTCAGGAGCGAGGTGGCGTCGAGCACGGCGGCGGCGGCGCCGACCCAGCTGGTGCCGCGATAGATCGCCGGCACATAGGCGAGGATCGGCGAGATCGAATGCGTTTCGAGCAGGCCGCGAAACCATTGCTCCCAATCCTCCCAGACGGCGCTGTGATGCTCGATCTGGCCGCTGCGCTGCAGGGATTCGATCAGGCTGGCGGTGGTCGGGCGCCGGCCGGTGCGAGCATAGAGCCAGCCGACCTTGCGTTCGCGGATCTGGATGGCGGCCTGGTAGCCCGGCACGAAGGTGAACAGCAGGATGACGACGGCCAGCCCGATCGCCGCCTCGAACACGGCCAGCAGTTCGCCGGTGAGCGTCGGCGGCGTCTTGAAGCCGAGCGTGCTGAGGGCGGAGCCGCTCGCCGTGAAGGCGTAGCCCCAGCGCGGCTCGGTCCCGAGCCCCCACAGGATCAGCGTGAATCCGGTCTGGACGAGCAGGAACCAGGAAGCGATCGCCAGGAACAGGAAGAGCGGCATGATCCAGGCCTGCAGCCGCTGGGTTTCGTTGTAGTCCTTCTGCGGCCGGGCGAGCGTGTGGATGATCCAGACAGCGCAGAAGCGGGCGCCGTGCTCGATGAAGTCGCGCTCGCGCCGATTGATCAGGACCACCCTGACGATCGAGCGGAAGTAGAGGACGACGGCGGCGATGCCGATCAGGACGGCAGCGATATGAAGCACGATATCCATCTGCATCTTTCCATGCGTGTCGTTACAGGCCGGGATCCGGGGACGACAGCACGGGAGGAAACAGATGGACGAGCGCGTGCCGCGTCTCGACGTGTGCCGGCCAGCATCGTCCCTATGGGCGCGGTCTGGTCGACCCAGACAGCTTGCGCGTCAACACGGCAAGGTCAAGGGGCTGCGGTCGATGCAACCCATGCGGAAGGCATGAGGATGACGAGCGCCGCCCGTTCGATCCGCCTGGGTGGGCCTTTGCCGCATTCTTGAAAATGAATGGGCGGCCGCGCTCGGAGCGCGGCCGCCCTGTTCTCGTTCGAGCAAGGGATTACAGGCCCCTCGATCTCGATCCTGCCTGCTCACCCAATGGCTGCGACGGCGTGGCGCCGGGCCGCTTCCGCCAGCCGGCGAGAGGGTCCCGATCGCCGGATCAGCTCGCGAAGAAGCTCTGCGTGCCGTGCGCTTCGATGGCGCCGGCGACGCGCGAGAGCGCATGCACATAGGCCGCGCTGCGAACGGTGATGCCACGCTGCTGCGCCAGGCTCCAAACGGCGCGGCCCTCGCGATCCATGGTCTCCTGCAGGCGCGAACGAACCTCGTCGGCGGTCCAGTAGAAGCCCTGGCGGTTCTGCACCCATTCGAAATAGGAGACGGTGACGCCGCCGGCATTCGCGAGGATGTCGGGGAGGACGACGACATTCTTCTCGGCCAGGATGACGTCGGCTTCCGGAGTGATGGGGCCGTTGGCGAGCTCGAGGATGACGCGCGCCTTGATGGCGGCGGCATTGTCCTTGTGGATCAGGTCTTCGAGCGCGGCCGGCACCAGGATCTCGCAGTCGACGGCGGTGATCTCGTCGGCGTTGATCGCCTGGATGCCCTCCGAACCGGCCAGCGAGACGACCGAGCCGTTCTTCTTGGAGGCGAGCAGCTTGGCGACGTCGAGGCCGGCGTCCTTGTGGATCGCGCCGCGCGAGTCGGAGACGGCGACGATCTTGTAGCCGTCTGCGGCGAGCAGGCTGGCGATGTGCTGGCCGGCATTGCCGAAGCCCTGGATCGCCACGCGGGCGCCGGGCGTCAGGCCCAGCTCGGAAGCGAGGTTGCGGACGAGGTAATAGCCGCCGCGCGCGGTGGCGTCATCGCGGCCGAGCGAACCGCCGAGCGCGATCGGCTTGCCGGTGATGACGGCCGGGGTCGATTCGCCGACGATCGAGGCGTATTCGTCCGCCATCCAGCCCATGATCATCGAGTTGGTGTAGACGTCGGGCGCCGGGATGTCGCGGTCGGGGCCGACGATCTTCGAGAAGGCCTGCATGTAGGCGCGCGACAGGCGCTCCAGCTCCGCCTTCGACAGCGCATGCGGATCGACGCGGACCGCGCCCTTGCCGCCGCCATAGGGCAGGTTCATCACCGCGCATTTGAACGTCATCCAGAACGCCAGCGTCTCGACTTCGTCCTCGGTCGCGTCCGGATGGTAGCGGATGCCGCCCTTGGGCGGGCCGCGCGTGTCGGCATAGCGGCAGCGCCAGGCCATGAAGGACTTCCGCGAGCCATCATCCATGCGGATCATCAGCCGCACCTTGGTGGTCTCGCGCGGGTACTTGAGCTTCTCCAGGACATCGCCGTCCAGATTGAGATGGGCAGCTGCGTCGTCAAGGCGC
>JAFKJZ010000008.1 GCA_017305815.1 Hyphomicrobiales bacterium | reverse complement strand
ATACTCGCCGTTCACAGTTGCGGGGGCAGCTCCGGCTTCACCCTTTTCAGGGCGTCCCGGCATTCCCTCAAACTCCCGGATCTTGCGACTCGAAAGAGCCTCGACACGCAGATGTAGTGCGCTTCTCGGCTTTCTCCGTCAACATGTAGTTATTCTTGACTCACAACGAATCAGGTGGGCGGCCGGCCTCAGCAGGCGCTCGCATACATGCCGGTGGTGCGGAACTCGGTCGGACTGGTGCCGAAGAAGCGGCGGAACACCTTGGCGAAATAGTTGGAATCGTCGAAGCCGGACAGCACCGCGACCTCCTTCACCGACAAGACCTGCTGGCCGGCGAGCAGGCGGGCGGCGCGGCGCATCCGCTCCTGCAGCACGAACTCGGCCGGCGGCATGCCCTCGCTCGCCGCGAACATGCGCGAGAAATGCGCCCGGCTGAAGCCGGAGAATTCGGCCAGCTCCGGCACCGACAGCGGCTTGTCGAGATTGGCGAGGATGTGCTCGATCACGCGCTGGATGACGCCATTGTCGGCGAGCGAGGCGCCATGCGAGCCGAACACGTCGTCATAGAGCGCCGTCGCCGCCTCGTAGGCGATCGCCGAAGCCGCGCCGGGGGTCTCGCCGCCGCCCTCGACCAGCCGCAGGCTGCAATCGGCGAGGTGGTCGATGGTGTCGGGCCGGAGCCGCAGGATCGGCCCCGTCGCCTCCAGGATCGAGCGATGGATGCGGAGCGCTTCCTGCCCGTTCATCGAGATCCAGAAGAACTCCCAGGGCGTGCCCGGCTCGACGGAATAGCAGTGGTTGTGCGGCACGATCACCAGCATCGTCTCGCCCGCGCCGACGCGATAATTGCGCCGCTCATAGCGCAGGTTGCCGAAGCCCGAAACGGTGTGCTGAAGCACGGTGAAAGGGGTCTGGCCGCGCTTGCGGCCGTCCCAGCTATAGCTCGCGTCGCTGCGCGTCTCGTAGCCCGTGCTGGTCGGCATGGTGTGCAGCCTGTGGCGGCCGCGCGGCAGCGAAACCGTCTTCATGACCGGGGCGCGAAGCGCCAGTTTGTCGAGCATAAAATCACCCGCGAAAGCACAAATTCTCTCTGGTCCGTGCCTGAACCTTGCGCATACTAGCCTCACGCAGAGCGACCGGGCGAAGAAAAAGAGCAGCCGGATGAGCCAATACCACCCAAGGCTGCCAGCGCCCTGCCGAATTCGAGGCAATTTCGAACCTTTTCTGAATGCCCCATCGCGCCGCGCGGCCTGGCATAGCGCCGCTGGCGCGACGACCGCCCCCGAGGAACCCCAGAAACGCCATGTCTAGTTTCAAGATCGCCATTATCGGCGCCGGCAGCGTCGGCTTCACCAAGAAGCTGGTCTCCGACATCCTCTGCGTGCCGGAACTGCGCGAGGTCGAATTCGCGCTGACCGACATCAGCGAGCACAATCTCTCCATGGTCCGCCAGATCCTCGACCGCATGGTCGCGGAGAACAAGCTGCCGACCCGGATCACGGCGACCACCAACCGCCGCGAGGCGCTGGCCGGCGCCCGCTACGTGATCAGCTGCGTGCGCGTCGGCGGCCTCGAAGCCTATGCCGACGACATCCGCATCCCGCTGAAGTACGGCGTCGACCAGTGCGTCGGCGACACGATCTGCGCCGGCGGCATCCTCTATGGCCAGCGCAACATCCCGGTCATCCTCGATTTCTGCAAGGACATCCGCGAAGTCGCCGAGCCGGGCGCGCGCTTCCTGAACTACGCCAACCCGATGGCGATGAACACCTGGGCGGCGATCGAATACGGCAAGGTCGACACGATCGGCCTCTGCCACGGCGTGCAGCATGGCGGCGAGCAGATCGCCGAGGTGCTCGGTGCCACCGACGAGAGCGAGCTGGAATTCATCTGCTCGGGCATCAACCACCAGACCTGGTACGTCGACATCCGCTTCCGCGGCCGCAAGATCGGCAAGGACGAACTGATCGCCGCCTTCGAGGCGCATCCCGTCTATTCGCAGCAGGAAAAGGTCCGCATCGACGTCCTGAAGCGCTTCGGCTTCTACTCGACCGAGAGCAACGGCCACCTGTCGGAATACCTGCCCTGGTACCGCAAGCGGCCGGACGAGATCCATCGCTGGATCGACATGTCGAACTGGATCCATGGCGAGACCGGCGGCTATCTCCGCCATTCGACCGAGACGCGCAACTGGTTCGAGACCGACTTCCCGAAGTTCCTGGAAGACGCCGGCAAGCCGCTCGATCCGAAGAAGCGCTCGAACGAGCATGCCAGCCACATCCTCGAGGCGCTGGAGACCGGGCGCGTCTATCGCGGCCACTTCAACGTCAAGAACCGCGGCATCATCGCCAACCTGCCGGAGGACGCGATCATCGAGTCGACCGGCTTCGTCGACCGTTTCGGCCTCAACATGACGGCCGGCATCCGCTTGCCGGAGGCCTGCGCCGCCACCTGCCTGTCGTCGATCAACGTCCAGCGCATGGCGGTGCATGCCGCCGTCACCGGCGACGTCGAGCTCCTGAAGCTCGCCGTGCTGCACGACCCGCTGGTCGGCGCGATCTGCCAGCCGGACGAGGTCTGGCAGATGGTCGACGAGTTGCTGGTCGCCCAGGCGCGC
>JAFKJZ010000007.1 GCA_017305815.1 Hyphomicrobiales bacterium | reverse complement strand
AGAACAGACTCCGGATCCAGCCCCGGAAAGGTCGAGATCGCCATGGAGCAGCAGATGTCGGCGGAATGCATGCCCGGGTGAATGCCGTCCGACGCGACGACACCGCCCACCGGGATCGTCCCCACCGGCCCAGCCGGGCAGGCATCGGGCATGATCGCGGCCGCGCGCACCACGGGCGTGCGAACCAGGGCGCGCATCGTCGCGCTGACCTTCTCGACATTGCCGAGCTCATAGGCCGTCTCCGCGGCAATGTTCGCGTAGATCGGGACATCATTCTCACCCTTCAGGGGCAAAGCGGGCGCGGGCTCAAAACGTCGCGCCGCCGCGAAGGCATCGGCCATCGAGCCGCCCTGCCTCAGGATCGCATTGGCCGCGTCGAGCGCCGGGCGAAACCACTTGCCCTGCGCCATGCCCGCATCGATCAGGTCCTGTCCGCTGATTACTTCGATCATTTCACATTCTGCTTCTGTCGCAGTCCTTCTGGTTTTCATTTGTCGTGCATCGCTCGAATGACGGCGGCGACGGGAATGGACGAAATGCGGATGACCCCGCTCATCCCTCGCTTCCGGTCACGCCCGGATCATTTCAAGCGATGTGCCAACCGAAGCAACGCTGCCTTTCCAGCACCGAATTTTCTGCTATCTATATGAATTATATAGATAATATCTGCCAGAGAAGCAGCAGCCATTCGAATTTGCGGCGGTGGGGATGCTCCATTATTCTATCCAGAGAGATAGAGAAATATCGAAATGGATAAGCCATGAAACGGCGCGTCGCGATCAGCATCCTCGGCACGACCCTCGATGTCGGCCGTCGGCCGGAGCGGTGGGAACGCTGGCGCCCCAACGTGGCGCTCTGCCAGCAATCGGGCCTCTTCATCGACCGGCTGATCCTGATCCACGACGACAGGGCGGAGCCGCTGGCGCGCAGCATCATCAAGGACATCGAGACCGTCTCGCCGGCCACGGACGTGCGCCAGCACATCCTCAACTTCCGCGATCCCTGGGATTTCTCGGAGGTCTATACCGGCCTCCGCGACTTCGCCCATGGCTATCCGTTCGACCCGGATTCCGAGGATTATCTCGTCAACATCACGACCGGGACCCATGTCGCCCAGATCTGCTGGTTCCTCCTCACCGAGGCGCGGATCATACCGGCGCGACTGCTGCAGCTGTCGCCGCCGCGGGACCGGCAGGCGGAAGGGGACTATTCGGGCACGCATGCCGTCATCGACCTGGACCTCTCGCGCTACGACGAGATCGCCAGGCGCTTCGCATCGGAAAAGGCGGAGGCGACATCCTTCCTGAAGTCCGGCATCTCGACCCGCAATCCCGCCTTCAACCGGATGATCGATGAAATCGAACGGGTCGCCATCCGCTCCGCCGCCCCGGTCCTGCTCACGGGGCCGACCGGCGCCGGCAAGTCGCAACTGGCGAAGCGGATCTACGAGCTGAAGAAGTCGCAGCGAAAGGTCGGAGGCGCCTTTGTCGAGGTCAACTGCGCCACGCTGCGCGGCGACCAGGCGATGTCGACGCTGTTCGGCCATGTGAAGGGTGCCTTCACCGGCGCGGCCACCGATCGGGCCGGACTTCTCAGATCCGCGGACAAGGGGGTGCTGTTCCTCGACGAAATCGGCGAGCTTGGTCTCGACGAGCAGGCCATGTGCCTGCGCGCGATCGAGGAGAAGCGCTTCCTCCCCGTCGGCAGCGACCGGGAGGCCTCGGCCGATTTCCAGCTGATCGCCGGCACCAATCGCGATCTGGGCGAGGCGGTGCGCCAGGGCCGGTTCCGGGAGGATCTCTTCGCGAGGCTGAATCTCTGGACGTTTCGGCTGCCGGCGCTGCGCGAGCGCAAGGAGGATATCGAGCCGAACATCGAATTCGAGCTCAGGCGCTTCCTCGAGCGCGAGGGTCAGAACGTCACCTTCAACAAGGAAAGCCGACAGCGCTATCTCGCCTTCGCGACCGGGCCGGAGGCCAGCTGGAGCGCGAATTTTCGCGATCTGTCGGCATCTGTCACCCGCATGGCGACGCTGGCCGCGCTGGGGCGCATCACCGCCGACGTGGTCGACGACGAGATCGGGCGGCTACGGGCGGCCTGGTGGCCCGCCTCCCGACCGGCGGCAGACGCCATCCTGACGGAGGTGCTCGGAACGGAAGCGGCGGCGCGGATCGACCCTTTCGACGCCGTGCAACTCGCGGCGGTCCTGCATGCGTGTCGACGTCATGCCAGTGCGAGCGCCGCCGGTCGCGAATTGTTCGCCCGCTCGCGCGAAGCGAAGAGGAGCAACAATGACGCGGATCGGCTGACGAAGTATCTCGCCCGCTATGACCTGCACTTCGATCAGGTGAAGCAGCGGTGACGCGCTGAGCAGCCGACGCGCAAAACCGGAACGCCCTGGCCGCGCGCTGCGCGCCGGGCAACAGGCCCGACCAGCCGACTAGCGGGCGCTTGCTGCTCACAAAACGGGCGCAATGCCCGCCATCTCACTTTGTTTTGTGATATCATATCTGATTATCATCACGACCGTGTCTGTCCCAGGTCGGCCGGTTCGCTTGTTTTCTTCCATCCTCCCATCGGCAACTTCCCTTCGGATCAAGCGGCCTCCGTCGCAGGAACCGGATCGCAGGCTGCCGCGCCGGAGCGCGGATCGGGCCCGGAGACAGCCCATCATCCCATCCCGATCCCGGAGCGCCATGAGCATGACCGCCATCGACAGCGACGCGGCGCGGATTCGCGCGCGCATTCCCTATTCCCCGATCACCGACCGCCCCGCCCTGCGCCTGCCGGGCGACGCGCGCGTCGCCGTCTGGGTCATCGTCAATGTCGAGAACTGGAGCCCGGCCGCGCCGCAGCCGCGCACGGTGCTGCCGCCGCCGATGGGACAGCCGCTGCTGCCCGACATTCCGAACTGGGCCTGGCACGAATACGGCATGCGGGTCGGCTTCTGGCGTTTCGTCGCAGTGTTGCGCCAACGCGGCATCAAGGCGAGCTTCGCCGTCAACGGCAGCGCGCTCTCGCTCTATGAGCCGGCCTGCCGGGCGGCGCTCGAAGCGGGCTGGGACTTCATGGGGCATGGCTATGTCCAGCGCCCGATGCACCGGCTCGACGACGAGGCCGAAGCCATCCGCGCCACCATCGAAGCGATCACCGCCTTCACCGGCAAGCCGCCGCGCGGCTGGGAAAGTCCCGGCCTGACCGAGACGATGGCGACGCTCGACCTGCTGCAGGCGGCCGGCATCGAATATGTCTGCGACTGGTGCCTCGACGACCAGCCTGTGACCCTTCAGGCCGAAGGCGGCCCGATCGTCTCCGTGCCGTATACGGTCGAGATCAACGACGTCGTGATGAGCGCCGTGCAGAACCAGCCTTCCGACGAGATCTTCCGGCGCGGCGTCGACCAGTTCGACCGGCTCTATCTCGACGGCGAAGCCGCGCCGCGCGTCATGGCGATCACCATCCATCCCTATCTGACCGGCGCGCCGCACCGGATCAGATATCTGGAGAAGCTGCTCGACCACATCCTCGGCCATGAGAAGGTGGTGACGTGGACCGGCGCCGAGATCCTCGACTGGTATCAGGACGAGCAGCGCCGCCTGGGCGCCGCGACATGAAGCCGGTTCTGGTAGAATCGATCGACGCCATCGCCTTCGCGCCCTTCGGGTCGATCGTCGCCCATGCCGGCGGCGACGACCGCGACTACCTGCCGCTCGACCTGACGGCGGGCGAGGATCTGCGGGCGCGGAACTGGACGATGCGCCTCGCCGGGCATCCGGGCGACGGGCTCCTCGTCTCGACACTGGAGCGCCACCCCGCGTCGACGCAGGCCTTCGTCACGCTG
>JAFKJZ010000006.1 GCA_017305815.1 Hyphomicrobiales bacterium | reverse complement strand
ACAGTTCCCGCAACGAGGTCGTCTGCCACGGCGTGCCGTCGCGCGACGAGATTCTCGCGGACGGCGACATCGTCAATCTCGACATCACGCTGGAAAAGCACGGCTACATCGCCGATTCCAGCAAGACCTACCTGATCGGCGACGTGGCGCCGTCGGCGAAACGGCTCGTCTGCACCGCCTATGAGGCGCTCTGGAAAGGCATCCGCGCCGTTCGCCCGGGCGCGCGGCTCGGCGATGTCGGCCACGCCATCGAACGGCACGCCAAGCGCGGCGGCTATTCGGTGGTGCACGAATATTGCGGTCACGGCATCGGCCGCGAGATGCATGAGGACCCCCAGGTCCTGCATTTCGGCAAGCCGGGAACCGGCACGCGGCTGCGGGAGGGCATGGTGTTCACGATCGAGCCGATGCTGAACCAGGGCCGGCGGACGGTGCGCACCGAGGCGGACGGCTGGACGGTCGTCACGGCAGACGGCAAGCTCTCCGCCCAGTTCGAGCATACGGTCGCCGTCACCGGCAAGGGCGTGCGCGTGCTGACGCTGCGCCCCGGCGAAAAGCCACCGGCCGCCTGAGCCGGGCAAGCGCCAAGAAAAAGCCCGCCGGCGAAACCGGCGGGCTTTTTCTTGTTCCAGAAGCGACGCGGGCCGGTCAGGCCTTGTCGCCGTGGCCGTTCACCGGAAAGAACTGGTAGAGCCAGGTCTCGGTCAGGGCGGCGCCGTCCTTGTCGCGGACGAACATCCGCATGTCGATCGGCTCGGTGCCGGTCGCGATCAGGTCGAAGAAGACGCGATAGACACCCGGCTCGCCGGCGACGACCGGATAGGCGTCGGAAAGCGTGACATTGCCACGCGAGACGGTGATCTCCGCCTTGCCGTCACCGCGCTTCAGCGCCGCGACCTTCGGGCCGGTGAAATCGACGACGAAGCGGACGGCGCCTTCGGGACGCGGCTGGCCGGGAATGCCACCGACGCCGTGATAGGTCGCCTGCACCCGGCCGAGGTCGGTCGGATTAGGCTCGTCCTTGTCCCAGTAGAGCTTGTAGCCGAATTCGAGCGGACGGCCGGCGAAGACCGGCTCGGTCGGCACCCAGTAGACGACGAGGTTATCGTCGATCTCGCGGTCGGTCGGAATCTCGACCAGTTGCACGGCGCCCTTGCCCCACTCGCCCTTCGGCTCGACCCAGACGCTCGGCCGGCGATCGTAGAAGACGCCGTCGTCCTGGAAGTGATCAAAGTTGCGGTCACGCTGCAGGAAGCCGAAGCCGCGCGGGTCCTTGTCCTGGAAGCTATTGGTCATCACGCTCGGCGGATTGTTGAGCGGGCGCCAGATGCGCTCGCCCGAGCCGGTCCACATGGCGAGGCCATCGCTGTCGTGCACCTCCGGGCGCCAGTCGATCGCCTGGCTGCGCATGGTCTCGGAGTACCAGTACATCGAGGTCAGGGGTGCCAGGCCGAGGCGGGCGATCTGCCGGCGGGGGAACAGCTTGCAGTCGATGTCCATCACCACGGCCTTGGTGACGGCGTCCTTGCTGCAATCCATCCGGTAGGCGCCGGTCAGGCTCGGGCCGTCGAGCAGGCAGTAGACGATGACCCGGCCGTCCTGGCCGAGCACGCGCTCCAGCCAGAAGCCGGTGAAGCGCGGGAACTCCTCCGGCTCCGGCATGGCGGTGTTGACGGCGATGCCGCGGGCGGAGAGGCCGTACTGGTCCTGCGAGCCGGACGAGCGGAAATAGGAGGCGCCGAGGAAGGCGAGCCAGTCGGTCGTCTGCGACGGCATCTCGACGCGGAAGCCGGCGAAGCCGATATCGTCCGGCAGGTCGAGCGCGGGATGGCCCTTCGGCATGTCGAAGGCGCTGCGGCGATAGAGGATCTCGCGCGACAGGCCGCCGTCGATGACGTGGATCGAGGCCGGCTCCTGGAAATACTTGCCGAGATGGAAGAGCTGGATCGGATCGCCGCCCTTGCCGTCGGCCCAGAGCGCATGATCCTTGCGGAAGACGATGCTCTGGAAATTGTCATAGTCGATCTTGTCGAGGATGGCGCCATAGGGCGAGCGATCCGCGACGAAAGGCTTGCTCGCCTTCTCGGCGGCGAGCGCCTTGACGCTGTCGAAGGAGAAGGGCTCCGGCGGCCCCAGCACCAGCCCGGCATCCTCGGCCGAAGCCGCCGCCGAAGCGTGGCCGGCACCGGAAAGGGAAACTGCAGCGAAAGCCGACAGGAATGTCAGCATTGCATCTCGACGCGTCGGTTGGACCATGTCCGCTCTCATTGTGAAGCCAGGGCGGCGCATTCCAGCAAGGCGCCGCAGAACGTCAATCGAATAGCACGGCTCCACCACGTTGCGCAGGGACGCAACGCCGGAGAGCCGTTCCGTTTCAGTCTATCCCGCATTGAGAAGACCAGATCATGGCAAACTTCAGAGAGTTTTCTTGAACCAGGCGGATGTCTTCTCGATCACGCCATCGGCCATCGCCTGGTCGTCACCGAGGCTGCCGAAGATGTGGTCGCCCTCGGGCACGATCCACACCTCCTTGGGCAAGCCTTTGGCGAGCTTGGCGAAGCCCTCGGGATAGGCGGCGGAAAAGTCCTTCGAGCCGGCGATGGCGAGGTAGGCGCCCGGATAGGTCGCGAAGGCCGTCTCGATCTTGTGTGCGTCGAGGC
>JAFKJZ010000005.1 GCA_017305815.1 Hyphomicrobiales bacterium | reverse complement strand
GGTAACGGTTTCCGTGATCGTGCCGCCCTGCTCGTCGACGCCCGCGTAGTAGTTGTCTTCGGACTGGGCGAAGAAGTCGTCGAGTTCGGGGCCCTGTCGCTCGATGTCGAACGTGCCGGACCACCCGTCCGGGAAGCGCACATGGCGCGTGATGCCGTCCAGGCCCTTCACCTCGAGACCGCCCGGGGCGTCTTCCTGCATCAGGATGGTGATCGAGCCATAGTCGGAATGCACGCCGGCACGCAGCTGGCCGGGACCGGCATCCTCGGTCAGGTCCGGATAGTTCAACAGCCGCAGGGCGCTCGCCTCATGGTCGATGAAGCGGTCGAAATAGGCCTCGTCCAGATCGAGCGCGAGGGCGAAGAAGCGCATGATGCGACCGGCGAGCGCCGACATCTCGCGGTAATAGGCCTGGGTCGCGAGGCGGAACTCGTCGCCGCCGACCGGCCAGGGATTGGCGGAGAAGACGAAGGCCTCGGCGTCGTCGCCCGGCTTGTGGTCGAGGCGCTGGAAAGCGGACGGACCGAAGGAAAACGTCTCCTTCAGATCGGCCGGCTTGGCGTCGCCGAGCGAGGCGGCGAGCGTCTCGCCCTTGACCGGGCTGTAGCCATAGGGATAGCCCGGATACGGCATCACGGCGGTCAGCTTCTCTTCGACCGGGCGATCGAAGAAGGAACGCGCCGCCTGCCAGCCGCGCTTGACGACTTCGGGGTCCGCACCGTGACCGGTAATGAGGAAGAAACCCGTTTCGCGGCAGGTGCGGCCGATGGCATCGGCGACGGCGCGCGGGCCCTGGGGATCGGAGAGATCGATGATCGGAATGATCGACATGCGGGTCCTTGAACCATGACTGAACGACGCGTCGAGACTATGGGCGGCAACGGCGCTTGGGAACCGTCAATCGGCGGCGCGTGCACATGAATGATGCAACCGTGATGCCGGCTGATGCAGAGCCGCAGGCCGATGCCATTGCGCCCCGCAGCCGGCGCATCGCCGCCCTCGACGTGGCGCGCGGCGTCGCGCTCGTCTGCATGGCGATCTTCCACGGCGCCTGGGACGTCGCCTTCCTGCACATCATCCGCTTCGATCCCGGCGCCTCGATCGGCTGGGTCGTCTTCGCGCGCTCGATCGCCGGCTCGTTCCTGCTCCTGGTCGGCATCAGCCTCGTGCTTTCGACCCGCAACGGCTTCCGCCCAAGGCCCTATCTGAAGCGGCTGGCGATGATCGCCGGCGCGGCGGCGCTGGTGTCGCTCGCCACCTATTTCGTCATGCCCGAAGGCTGGATCTTCTTCGGCATCCTGCACCAGATCGCGCTCGCAAGCGTGCTCGGCCTCGTCTTCCTGCGGCTTCCGCCGCCGGCGGTGCTCGTCACGGCCGGCGCCGTCTTCGCCCTGCCCTTCCTCTATCGCGATCCCGTCTTCGCCCAGCCGGCGCTCTGGTGGACCGGGCTGGCGCCGAAGCCGCCGACCTCGTTCGACTTCGTGCCGGTGTTCCCCTGGTTCGGCGTGGTGCTGGCCGGCATGGCGTTGGCGAAATTCGCGATCGCGCGCGGCTGGGACCAGCGCCTCGCCCTCTGGCAGCCGCGCCTCGCCCCCGCCCGTTGGCTCGCCTTCGGCGGCCGCCATTCGCTCGCCGTCTACCTGATCCACCAGCCGGTGCTCTACGCCTTCTTCTACGTCCTTGCCGCCATCGTCGCGCCGAACGGAGCGGAGGACGCGGCGCGCGCCGATTGCGCCGACCGCTGCGTCGCCGTCGGCAAGAGCGCCGCCGATTGCCAGAACTATTGCGGCTGCGTCTTCGACACGCTGAAGGACAAGCAATTGATGTCGCCCTTCCTGGCCCGCACGCTTTCCGACGACCAGACGCTGCGCGTGCAGGAGACGGTCGCCGTCTGCTCCGCCACCACCTTCCCCCCCGCGCCGGAAGCCCCGGAAAGCGGAACGCTGCAATGAGTTTCGAGGAATCCGATGCCTGAACCCATCCGCACCCCGATCGTCCAGTTCGGCACCAGCCGCTTCCTGCAGGCGCATGCCGACCTATTCCTATCGGAGGCGCGCGGCCAGGGCCAGGACGTCGGCCCGGTCACCATCGTGCAGACCACGGCCTCCGGCGCCCGCGCCGGCCGGCTCAGGGCCTTCGACGGATCGCCGATCCCGATCATCATCCGCGGCATCGAGAACGGCGCGCCGGTCGAGCGCACGGTCGCCGTCACCTCGCTGGTGCGCGGCCTCTCCGCCGTCGACGACTGGGCCGAGGTCGAGCGCGTCGTCGTCGACGAGGCCGAGATCCTGATCTCCAACACCTCGGACGCCGGCTTCGCGCTCAACGAAGGCGAACGGCTCGGCGCCGAGGTGCCGCGTTCGTTCCCGCTCAAGCTGCTGAAGCTGCTCGTCGCCCGCTGGCAGGCGGACGGCGCGCCTCTGACGCTGTTTCCCTGCGAGCTGATCCCGCGCAACGGCGACGTGCTGCGGGCGCTGCTCCTGAAGCTCTCCGACGAGAACGGCCTGTCGGAACCGTTCCGCGCCTGGCTGGAATCCTGCATTTTCGCCAATTCGCTGGTCGACCGCATCGTCTCCGAGCCGATCGAGCCGGCCGGCGCCGTGGCCGAGCCCTATGCGCTCTGGGCGATCGAGAAGCAGCAGGGCCTGGTCGCGCCCTGCATCCATCCGGA
>JAFKJZ010000004.1 GCA_017305815.1 Hyphomicrobiales bacterium | reverse complement strand
GTCCGCCTCGCCTTCGACGACGGTCAGATTGGCGGTGGCGGCGATCTCCGCCTGCATAGCCTCGCGATAGAGCTTGCGGTCGGCCTGGGCGCGCGGGCCGCGCACCGCCGGCCCCTTGCGCCGGTTCAACATGCGGAACTGGATGCCGCCGGCATCGGCGACGCGGCCCATCAGGCCGTCCAGCGCATCGACCTCGCGCACGAGATGACCCTTGCCGAGACCGCCGATCGCGGGGTTGCACGACATCACGCCGATGGTATCGCGCGAATGGGTGACCAGGGCGGTGCGGGCGCCCATCCGCGCCGAGGCGGCGGCCGCCTCGGTTCCGGCATGGCCACCGCCGATGATGACGACGTCGAAGGTCGCCTCTGCTGCGCTTGTCATGGTTCCGATCCCTCTGATGCGGCCTTCCTAATCGCTCGCCGGAACGACGTCAAAGCCGAAAACTGTTTCACGTGGAACAGGGGCCGAAACGATCCTATTTGCCGATGCAGAACTCGGCGAAGATGACGTCGAGCAGATCCTCGACATCGACCTTGCCGGTGACCCGACCGAGCGCATCGGCGGCGCTGCGCAAGAGTTCCGCCTTGACCTCGATGGCGCGGCCGGCCTCGCGCTCCAGCTCGCGCAGATGCTCCAGCGAGCGGCTGATGCCGTCGCGCTGGCGGGCGCGGGTAATCAGCGCGGCCGGCATCGGCCGGGCCAGATCCAGCGCCGTGCCGATCGCCCGGACCAGATGATCCAGCCCCTCGCCGGTCCGCGCCGACAGGGCGATGTCCGCCGTCCCGGCGGATAGTTTCGAGTCCGAATCGACAAGATCGAGCTTGGTGCGCACGCGCAGCATAGCCGCGCCTTCGGGAATCGTTTCGGACCAGGAGTCGTTGTCGGACAGCGCCAACACGAGATCGGCGGCGCCGGCCCGGCGGCGGGCGCGGGCGATCCCCTCGCGCTCGACCAGGCTTTCCGTCTCGCGCAGGCCGGCGGTGTCGACCAGGGTGACAGCGTGGCCGCCAAGGTCGAGCGAGACCTCGATCAGGTCGCGCGTCGTGCCCGGCTCGGCCGTGACGATCGCCGCCTCGCGCCGCACCAGCGCATTCAGGAGGCTGGACTTGCCGGCATTGGGCGGCCCCAGCAGCACCACTTCGAAACCATCGCGGACGCGCTCGCCAAAATGCTGGTCGTCGAGATGCGCCGCCATCTCGGCCGCCACTTCCGCCGCCTCGCGCCAGGCCGGCGCCATCACGTCGTCCGGCACGTCTTCCTCGTCGACGAAGTCGAGCCCGGCCTCGATCAGGGCGCGGGCGCGGATCAGCCGCCGCCGCCAGTCCTCATAGAGCTTGCGCAGGCCGCCCTCGGCCTGACGCACGGCGAGGCGCCGCTGCATCTCCGTCTCGGCGGCGACCAGATCGGCCAGACCCTCGATCTCGGTCAGGTCGGCGCGGCCATTCTCGAAGGCGCGGCGGGTGAACTCGCCCGCCTCGGCCTGGCGGTAGCCGGGTAGGCCGCCCAGCGTCTTCAGCAGGCTGGCGATCACCGCCCGGCCGCCATGCACCTGCAACTCGGCGACATCCTCGCCGGTGAAGCTGGCCGGGCCGGGAAAGAACAGAACGAGTCCGCGATCGAGGATATCGCCCGTTTCCGGCGCGCGCAGCGTCCGCAGCGCCGCCATCCGCGCTTTCGGCACATCGCTGATCAATGTTTCGAGTCCGAATCGAACACCCGGACCCGAGAGCCGGATCACCGCCACGCCCGAAGGCGCGGCGCCGCTCGAAAGGGCGAAGATCGTATCGTCGCGTCGTTGTGTCATGCCGTCCTGCTCGTCGTCCTGCTCGCCGGGCCGATGCCTTCGCGCTTGCGTGTCCGCCGCAGCGGTCTACCTTCAGCGGCTGATGTTGAAAGCCTTCCAGCCAGCGAAAGCCGCGATGTCCGAAAACCTGCTGCGCCTCGAGACCAGCCCCTATCTGCTGCAGCACCGGGACAATCCCGTCCACTGGCGCGGCTGGAACGCCGCCGCGCTAGAGGAGGCGCGGCAACTCGACCGGCCCATCCTGCTCTCGATCGGCTATGCCGCCTGCCACTGGTGCCACGTCATGGCGCATGAATCCTTCGAAGATCCGGCGACCGCAGCGGTGATGAACCGTCTCTTCGTCAACATCAAGGTCGATCGCGAGGAGCGGCCGGACATCGACCAGATCTACATGGCGGCGCTGCACGCGATCGGCGACCAGGGCGGCTGGCCGCTCACCATGTTCCTGACGCCGGACGGCAAGCCGATCTGGGGCGGCACCTATTTCCCCAAGACGTCGCGCTATGGCCGGCCCGGCTTCCTCGACGTGCTGGAGCAGATCGCCCGCTTCTATGCCGAGGACCGCGACGAGATCGTCGCCCAGGCCGACCGCATCGCGGCGCATCTGCAGCCGCGCCCGGTGGGCGAGGGGCCGCCGCTCGGCCGGCCGCTGCTCGACGAGGCGGCGCGCGCCATCCTCGGCATCATGGATCTCGACAAGGGCGGCACGCGCGGCGCGCCGAAATTCCCGAACACCGCGGTGATCGATTTCCTCACCCGCAGCGCCCACCGCACCGGCGACAGCGACATGGCGCGCGCCGTCGACGCAGCCCTGATCGGCATGAGCAACGGCGGCATCTTCGATCATGTCGGCGGCGGCTTCGCCCGCTACTCGACCGACG
>JAFKJZ010000003.1 GCA_017305815.1 Hyphomicrobiales bacterium | reverse complement strand
GTCGATGAATGGGCGGCGGCGCTCCTGACCTTCCCGAACGACATCATCGCCGAAGTCTCGTGCAGCGTGTCGCTGGCGCAGGACAATGTGCTGCGCATCCTCGGCACCAAGGGCCGCATCGAGGTCGCCGATTTCTGGTTTGCCGGCGGCAAGCAGGGCGGCACCGGCGAGATCCGCATCGTTCGCGCCGATGGCAGCGTCGAGCTGGTCGAGGTGGCCGAATCCGGCTGGCTCTATTCGTTCGAGGTGGACGCGGCGGGCGAAGCGATCCGCGCCGGCGAACAGCAGCTTGCCTCGCCCGGCATGAGCTGGGCCGACACGCTCGGCAATCTCCGCACGCTCGACAAGTGGCGCGCTTCCGTTGGCCTCGTCTTCGACATCGAGAAGGCGTCGCGCAAGACGACGACCATCAAGGGCGCCAAGCTTGTGCGTGGGCCGAAGTCGATCCCGAAGCGCCAGCTTCCGGGCGTCAGCCAGCCGACCTCTGTCGCGGCGCTCGGCTTCGAGTTCTTCCCGGATTTCGCCAGCGCCTCGGTGCTGCTCGACGCCTTCCACGAGGCGGGCGGCAACCTGTTCGACACCGCCTATATCTATGCCGGCGGCAAGACCGAGAAGATCCTCGGCGACTGGTTGACCTCGCGCGGCGTCCGCAATGAATCCGTCGTCATCGGCAAGGGCGCGCATTCGCCGCTCGTCTATCCGGACGTCATCGGCAAGCAGCTGACCGAGACGCTCGACCGGCTCAAGACCGACCATGTCGACATCTATTTCATGCATCGCGACAATCCCGACGTCCCCGTTTCGGAATTCGTCGACGCCATGGATGCCGAGGTGAAGGCAGGTCGCATTCGCGGGCCGTTCGGCGGTTCGAACTGGACGCGCGAGCGCATGGACGCGGCGATCGCCTATGCCGAGAAGACCGGCAAGCAGAAGCCGGGCGCGCTTTCCAACAACTTCTCGCTGGCGGAAATGCTCGATCCGATCTGGGCCGGCTGCGTCGCCGCATCGGATGACGAGTGGAAGGCCTGGCTCAATCAGCGCCAGATTCCGAACTTCGCCTGGTCGAGCCAGGGACGCGGCTTCTTCACCGACCGCGCAGGCCGCGACAAGCGCGACGACGAGGAAATCGTCCGCGTGTGGTATTCGGAAAAGAACTTCGAGCGCCGCGACCGGGCCATCGAACTGGCCGGGAAGCTCGGCCGCGAGCCGATCCACATCGCCCTCGCCTATGTGCTGGCGCAGCCCTTCCCGGTGGTGCCGCTGATCGGCCCGCGCACGCTGGCCGAACTGGAAGACAGCCTCTCCGCGCTGGACATTCAGCTGACGCCGGAGCAGGTGACCTGGCTGGACCGGGGCTAATCCCGGCGCGCCCTCATCTCCCGCAGGAGGTGAGGGCCCTATGCCCGAGAGCCGGCGGCGCGGTTATTCCATTTCCGCGTCGCGGCCACCGCCCGATTGCGACATCGCCATCTGGGGCGACGGCCGCTTGTCGGCGGGACGGGCGTGCAGGACGGCGGCGGCAAGACAAGGATTCAGCGCCTTGTAGTGGCGCTGCAGGTTTTCCTCGCGGACGCTCGGCTCGCTGGCGCGAACGTCTTGTTCCCGCCAGGTAGCTTGCTGTTGCGAAGTCATTTCTAGGCTCCTCTCCCAGCCGCAGCGCATGGCGCAGCGACTGTTGGTTCTGGATCGAACGCCGGCAGCGCATCGACCGCTTCGGGACCGATCGGCAGATCGGCCAGTTCGCGGACAGTCAACTGCCAGAGTGCGTTCACATTGTGAGCGACGGCCACTGGCTCGACCGCCCAATCGAGGGCGGCGCGATAGAGTCCATAGATCGTCATGGTTTCGTTTCCTCGGCTGACGCTGAGGCAACATGGTCCTAAACCGATCGCGGCGGTATCGACATGATCTCGGTCACACTTTAGAAAATCTATATGACCGAAGCTTTCAAAGTTCCGCTCAATGCCCTCAGGGCTATAGAATTCGTCGCGCGAAGCGGGAATCTGGCCGCTGCGGCGGCGGAATTGGGCGTCACGCCGGGCGCCATCAGTCAGCATATTAAGCGCGCCGAGGCGCGGCTGGGCGTTCACCTTTTCGAGCGGACGCCGCGAGGGCTGGTGTCGACGCCCGCGCTCGACGCGGCTCTGCCGGCGTTGCAGGCGGGCTTCCGCTCGATCGCCGAGGCTCTGGCGCTGATCGATGCCGACCAGCGCGGTATGCTGACCATCACCACGGCGCCGACCTTCGCGGCGCGATGGCTGGTGCAGCGGCTGGGCCGCTTCACGCGCGATCATCCCGACATCGAGATCCGCTTCGTCGCCACCACGGACGTCATCGATCTCGCCCGCAGCGACGTCGATTGCGCGATCCGGCTTGGGCGCGGCGCCTGGCCGGGTGTGGCGGCCGAGCCGCTGACGCCGCAACCCTTCTTTCCGGTCTGCGCGCCGGCCTGGCGCGATCAGCTCCGCCGGCCGGCCGATCTCGCCAGCGTGCCTGTTATCGCCGACGAGGGGACGATGGTGGATTGGGACGCCTGGTTCCTCGCCACCGGCGAGGCGCCGGTCAAGCTGACGGGGCCGTCCTATACCGATCCGGTGCTGGCGCTGGAAGCGGCGCTGGCCGGGCAGGGCGTCATGCTCGCCTGGCAGATGGTGGTTGCCGACGCGCTGGCCGCCGGCCGCCTGATCCGGC
>JAFKJZ010000002.1 GCA_017305815.1 Hyphomicrobiales bacterium | reverse complement strand
TGACGGTGTGGGTCAGGTCGAGGATCTCGTCGAGCCGGTGGCTGACATAGAGGATCGCCTGGCCGGAGGCGGCGAGGCCGCGGATCGCCTGGAACAGGCGGCCGACATCCTCCTGCGGCAGGAACGCCGTCGGCTCGTCGAGCACGAGCACGCCGCCCTGCGCCTCGGCGTCGATGAAGCCGCGCGCGATCGCGACGAAGGCGCGCTCGACCGGCGACAGGAGCCGCACCGGCCGGTCGAGCGGCGCGTCGAGCTCGAAGCGCGCCAGCACCCGGCGCACCCGCTCGCGCTCGCCGCGCCAGCCGATCGGCGCCACCCGTCCGCCGGCGAAGCGGCCGACCAGCACATTGTCGAGCACGCTCGCCTCGGGAACGAGGCCGAGATCCTGGTGGATGAAGGAAAGGCCGGCGGCGCGAAGCCGCTCCGGCCGGATCGGAAACTCGTAGCGCCGGCCGGCGATCTCCAGCACGGCGCCGGGCTGCGGGCGATGATAGCCGGACAGGATCTTGATCAGCGTCGACTTGCCGGAGCCGTTCTTGCCGACGAGGGCGCGGATCTCGCCGCGCCCGAGGCCGATCGCCGCATCGCGCAGCACCGTCACCCCGCCGAAGGCCATGGTCGCCCCGGCGAGGCTGAGCGCCGGCGTCCCGCCCGCGCCGTGGTCGACGGCAAGCCCGGCGACGGTCACTTCGCGCCCCAGAGCTCTTTGAACCGCGCGCCATAATCGACGCCATACCAGTCGGTGGCGACCTCCCTGGTGGCATCGATCGACTGCGTGTTCTCGTGATCGAAGACCTTGTAGCCGATCCGGTAGTCGTGGATCGCCGGCTGGCCGGACAGCACGCGCAGGACATTGTCGATGACGGCGTAGGAGAACCACTGGTTCGGTCCGCCGAGATCGATGGCGAGCTGCGTGCCGCCGCGCTTCAGGTTGCCGACCTGGGTCAGCACGGCATTGAAGCCGGCCGTCTTCACCTTGGCGCCGGAAGCGCCGGCCTGCGAAAGGCCGGTCTGGATAAACAGCGCGAAATCGTCGAAGGGCGGGATGATGTAGCCGATCGACGGATCGCGCAGCAGCGACGTGCCGGCCAGATTGGCGAGGTCGGTCTGCACCGACGGGCCGAGGCTGGTCGCCGCCTCCGAGATGGTGACGGGAACGCCGAGGCGCTTCGTCTCCGCGCGGAACCCGTCCAGCGTCCAGCCGGCGCTCGGCAGGCCGGTGATGTCGACCAGGAGGACGTGGCCCTTGCCGCCGGAATCGGCGACGAACCAGTCGGCCAGCAACCGGCCGGCCGCCGGGTAGTCATAGGAGATGTCGGCGACGTGGCCGTCGACGCGCGGCGGCGCGCCCGGGCCGAGCGGATGGCTGTTGATCGAGAAGACCGGGATGCCGGCCGCCTTCGCCTGCGCCACCTGCGCGGTGAAGGCGACGGCCGGATAGCCCGTGCCGAGCACGATGGCATCGGCCTTGGCGGCGATGGCGAGCTCGAAGCCGCGCACCTGCTCGGGCACCGAGCCGCCGCCGTCATAGAGGTGGAACTTCAGCCCCGCCTCGGCCGCGGCCGTCTCGCCCTGCAGCGCCCACTGCTTCAGGATGTTGGTCTTGTAGTCGGAGATCCACCAGACCGTCTTGCCGCGCGCCGGCGTGGCATCGAAGGCCGGCGGCGCCCAGAATTCAGGCGTGCCGCGATGCGCCTCGACGATCTTCGCCGCCTCGGCGGCCGCCTTGGCCGTGGCGGCGTCGTCGGCGCGCGCGCCCGCCGCCGCGCCGATAAGCAGCGCGGGCGCGACGATCGCGGCGGCGAGCCGCAGCAGCCGGGCGCGGGTGGAAGGAGACCGAGGCAAGGTCGCGGACATGATGCGGAGATCCGTGGTGCTGGAGGGAAGGGTCAGGCGGCGGAACGCAGGAGGCCGCGCTCGGCCAGAAGGGCATGCGCATCGCGGAGCGGCTGCGGATCGATCCAGTCGTCGAGATCGAAATCCGTGCGGATGAAGCCGTGGCTCAGCAGGAACTGCTTGCGCAGATGGATCAGGTCGCGAAGCTCGGGCGAGAGCGACGTCGCCAGCTGCTGTTCGAGCAGCGGATAGGTGGCGTCGGCGACCTCCTCCGGCACATTGGCCTCGAGCGCCGTGACGTGGATGACGTGCTCGCGCTCGCGTCGCGCCCGTTCCGCCGCCAGGATCGCCTGCGCGACGACGCGCGCCACCAGATCCGGCCGGTCGCGCACCAGCGCGGCGCTGACGGTGAAGGCCTGCGGGATGGCGTTGTTGTGCCGGACGCGCGGATCTGGATGGCTGTGGACGTCGTAGACGACATGCGCGCCGAGGAAGCGGCGGAGGTGGGTCGCGAACGAGCTTTCGGTGAAGATCGCGTCGACGCGGCCTTCCACCAGCGCGAACAGGTCGCCCGAGAGCGGTCCCCTGCCCCGCGCCGAGGCGAAGATCGAGCCGGTCAGCGCGGAACCGCCATTCGGGTCGATGTAGCCCTGGGCGATCGGCACGTCGACGAGCTCGACATCGTCGAGGCTCAGCCCCTCGCTCGCCAGCGCCACCTCATAGGTTCGGATCGCGCCGGCGCGCCAGAAATCGATCTGGTCGTTGACGCGGCGCGGCACGGAGAGCCGCTTGCCCTTGAGATCGGCGACCGTGCGGATGCCCGATTCCGGCAGCGTCAGGACCACATGCGGCGCGTCGAT
>JAFKJZ010000338.1 GCA_017305815.1 Hyphomicrobiales bacterium | reverse complement strand
GCGACCGTGCTGCCGCGGGCCGCGGCGCTGCTGGACGGGGTGGATGCGCTACTGGGACCCGCCGTGCCGTACCCGGCACCGGCGGACACGCCGACCATCGACACTCCGGAGGGTGAGATCGAGGGGATCTTCTCCGGCCCGTACAACGTGACCGGCCAGCCGGCGGTGGTGATCCCGTGTGGCGTCACCGCCGACGGCCTCCCGGTCGGCTTGCAGCTCGCCGCCGGTATCGGTCAGGACGCCGCCCTGCTGCGGGTTGCCGCCGCGGTGGAGACCGCGCTGGCCGATACCGCCGATCCCTCACGTCGCCGAGTCGACATCGGATCCGTCATCGCCGGTCAGTAACAGCCATCGCCGCCGTCGATCGACAGGGTTTGCCGGGCCGCCCATGACGCCACGACCACCACGTCCGCGATGCACGCCCCGATGCCCTGCGCCGTTCCGGTGACCTATGCGGTGCGACCCTGCCATCCGGCGCCGATCACCGGAAGGCCCAACCGTTCTCCAGGAGGTCCCGGACCTCGGCGACGCCGGTCCGCCAGATGTGGTCCATCGCCTCGTCGCTCAGTTGATACGAGCCACCGAAGCTGCCGTCACCGGTCAGCTCGCGCATGTCCGCGGCCGTCGCCATCCCGATGACGTCCGACGACAGGTGCGGCTTGGCTTCCCGGGGCAGCGAGACGTCCGCCAGTCGGGTCCAGGGGAAGTTCTCGAACCATCCACCGTGCGTCGGGTCTTCCTCGTAGCCCGCCGCCACCTTCGATACCTCCGCTCCGGCGTACCAGCTGGTGAACTTCACCTGGACCCGGTACTCCCGGGGCTTGGCCAGCCATTCGGTCGCCAGGCCCGTCACCGGCATGTTGCCACCGTGTCCGTTGACGATGACGAAGCGGCGAAATCCCTGTCCCACCAAGGTGTCTAGCAGGTCGCCGACCACCGACAGCAGGGTGGACAGCCGCAGGTTGAGGCTCCCGGGGAACGCGGTGAAGTACGGCGCAGAGCCGAAGGGCAGCACGGGGAGCACCGGAACTCCCAACGGTTCCGCGGCCTCGACCGCGACACGCTCCGCGAGGATCGCATCAGTACCCAAGGAGAGGTATCCGTGCTGCTCGGTGGATCCGATGGGCACCACCACCCGATCGTCATGGGTGAGGTATTCCGCCACCGCCTGCCGCCAGCCCTCTGCCGCGGCCTCGGTCACGGCCGCGTCGCGATCGACCCGGCCGCTGAGCGACATGCCGACCACCCCGCCGAGCACGAACAGGGCGAGCGCAGCCGCGACGAGCCGAGGCTGCCATTTCGGTAGGCTCCAGCTGCGGGCGCGCGGCCGTTCGAGCACGAGTCGGGTCTCGTCGGACGCGATCGCGGCGGCAAGCCGCGCTTCGAGCCGCGCGCGCGGGGCGTCGACGCCAAGGGCGGCAAAGGCTGGCGCGATCAAACGCCCGCCCCGCTCGATCCGCTCCAGCCGGGCCTGGAGCGGCTGGTCGCTCGCAAGCCGCGCCGCCAGCTTGTCCCGCTCCTCGACCGACAGCGCGCCGTCGAGATAGGCGATCAGCCTCGCATCGTCCGGATGACTAGTGTCCGTCATCGCCGCCTCGTTCTGTCTCCTCGCGCCGCTCCGTCGCGTCCGACAATCCGCCGAGCCGCTCGCGGACCGTCGCGAGCCGGCTCATCACCGTGCCGATCGGAACACCCTCCCTTAACACTTGGGAGGCAAGAATATTCGTCTCGATCTCGTGACGACCGTCGACGACCAGCGCGATCTCGGCATCGACGATCCCGGCGCCCTGGCGGACGCGCTGGGAGCGCAGCTCGTTGATCCAGATCGAACGCTGGATGGCGAACAGCCAGCGGTCGAGCCGCGTGCCGGGAAGGAACTGGTGCGACCGCTCCAGTGCGCGCACGCAAGTAGCCTGGACCAGATCTTCGGCAGTATCGCGGTTGCGCGACAGGACGAGCCCATAGCGCCAGAGCGCTTCGAGATGAAGCGCGAGGTCCGCCTTCACAGCATCGTGATCCGTTCTCGACATGGGCTACCGAATAGGGCTCCCGCCCCTGCTGTTCTTGCCGCGACTCTCGTCTCACGGGCGAGAGGAAACCAGTCGGAGGGTCCGATGACAACCATGTTCGAAAAGACAACGCGTTCCGTGCTGACGCTCGCCTTCATCGGCCTGCTGGCCTCGACCGGCGCCGCCCTCGCCTCCAGTGGAGGAGGTGGAGGAGGCGGAGGTGGTGGCGGCGGCGGCGGGGGCGGTGGTGGTGGGGGTAGCAGCGGCGGAGGCGGAGGTGGCGGCAGCAGCAGTGGAAGCAGCAGCGGCGGCGGTGGCAGCAGCCATTTCATGCCGTCCAACCAGGTCTGCAAGCGCGGCATGGTCTACAACATGAACCTGCAGCGTTGCGTCAAGGCGCAGCATAGCGGCCTCGATGACAAGCAACTGCTGCAACAGGGCCGTCAGCTGGCGCTGGCCGGCTATTACGACAACGCCCTCGACGTCCTCGACGCCGTGCAGGACAAGCACGACGCCGTCGTGCTGACCTATATCGGCTACAGCCACCGCAAGAAGGGCGATACCGATGTCGGCATCGACTTCTACAAGCAGGCGCTGGCGATCGATCCCAACAATGTGAACACCCATGAATATCTGGGTGAAGGCTATGCCAGCGCCGGTCGCACGGAATTGGCCCAGGCCGAGTTGGTCGTCGTGCAGAAGCTGTGCGGCAACACGGAATGCGAGCAATACGAGGAACTCGCCTCCGCGTTGGCGGGCAAGCCGGTCGAATAGGCGGGATCCGGCACAGAAACCGGCGGCGCCGTCTCGGATGCCGCCGGTTCGCGCGTCACCACTTCGTGACCCGAGGGGCGCGTCGCGGATATCGAATAGTGCGTCGGCAAGGACTAGCCTCCCGTCGGCACCACGCCGACGGAGACATGCCGATGAACTCGGTACCAGCCCGTGCCCCTCTAGCGATCTCGTGTGTCGCCCTGCTCAGCCTGGCCGCGACGGCTCCGGCCTTCGGCTATTGCGGTCATGGTAGGACGGTTCATGCGCGCATGCCGCCATGCGGCAACCAGCAGATCTGGGACACCCAGTTCCAGCGCTGCCTTTCCTATAGCGCGCACGGCCCGCCCGATCAGCAAGCCTGGCCACGGGGGCCGAGCTGGGCTTCGAACTACAATTACGGCCGGGCCATGACCGACTGGAACCAGTAGTCGCGGTCTGCAGGCCGTGCGGTCCAGACACGATACCGATCGACACCGGCCGCCGAGTTGGCTACCGCGGCGCGTGCCGGATGCGAATCCCTGACCTGGAGAGACAGGCATGAACCTGATCCGGTTTCCGAGCGCCGCCATGACTGCGCATGCCGGCAGTCCCACGGTGGCGGCGACGCTGCGATCGCTGGTGACGGTGGTGCCCCCGCATCGGATCCCGCAATCCGTGGCCAAGGAACGGGCGCGCGAGGTGTTCGGCTCGCGCATGCCCTTCTTCGACCAGTTGGAGCAGGTGTTCGATAACGCCGCCATCGAGGCGCGCTACAGCTGCCTGCCGGTCGAGTGGTTCCTGGGGCCGGCCGATTTCGAGGAGAAGACCCGGCTCTACCAGCAGCATGCGACCACCCTCGCCCATGACGCCGCCTGCCTGGCGCTCGAGCGGGCGCACTTGCAACCGCAGGATATAGACGTCATCGTCTTCGTCTCCTCGACCGGCATCTCGACGCCCAGCATCGAGGCGCGGCTGATGAACAGGATCCCCTTCCGATCGGATGTGATGCGGCTGCCGATCTTCGGGCTCGGTTGCGCCGGTGGCGTACTGGGGCTGACCCGCGCGACCCAGATGACCCGCTCGCAGGCAGGGCTCCGCTGCCTGCTCATCGTTGTCGAGCTGAGCAGCCTCGCCTTCCGCTATGATCGGCTGACCAAGAGCAACCTCGTCGCCAGCGCGCTGTTTGGCGACGGCGCGGCGGCGGCGGTCATCAGCAGCGACCCGCGCGACGCCGGCTCTCCGGCGCTCGGCATAGGCGGCGAGCATTCCTGGGCGAACACGCTCGACGTCATGGGCTGGAACATCGACGCGAACGGCTTCGACGTGATCTTCCAGCAGAGCATCCCGCAGATCATCGCCGAACACTATCCGGCGGCCCTCGACGGCTTTCTCTCCCGCCACGGCTTGACGCGCGCCGATATCGACCGGCCGTGCTGCCATCCGGGCGGCGCCAAGGTCATGGACGAGCTGGAGAAGGTGTTCGACTATCCGAAATTCGGCCTCGACGCGGAACGGCGCGTGCTGGCGGCCTATGGCAACATGTCGGCGCCCACGGTGCTGTTCGTGCTGGAAGACCTGCTGAAGACCGGTCGGCGAGGCGATATGCTGGCTTCGTCGCTGGGGCCTGGCTTCACGGCGGCGTTCCAGATGGTGACGCTCGGCGGAGAAGCCGGCGAAGCATAGGAAGGACCCACGATGCTGGGATGGGCCTATTGGCTGCTCATTGCCGTCGCGCTGCAGCGCCTCGTCGAGCTGGCGCGCGCCAACCGCAACACGCGCCGGCTGCTTGAGCTCGGCGGACGTGAGGTCGGGGCGGAGCACTATCCCCTGATCGTGGCGCTGCACGCCTGCTGGCTGTTGGCGCTGACCCTGCTGACCTCGCCGGATCCGCCGGTCAACTGGGGCCTGATCGCCGTGTTCGCGCTGCTGCAGGCCCTGCGGATCTGGGTTCTGGCAAGCCTCGGTCCCTACTGGACGACCCGCATCATCACGCTCGACGACGCGCCCCTGCAACGCAAGGGGCCGTACAGGTTCATGCGGCACCCCAATTACCTGATCGTCGCGCTCGAAGTGCCGCTGCTGGCACTGATCCTCGACCTGCCGGTGGTGGCTCTGGTCTTTGGCGCCATCAACCTGCTGTTGCTCGCCGTCCGCATCCAGGTCGAGGGCCGGGCGCTGGCGGCGCGGCGGCACATGCCGGATCAGGCGGAGAGCAGGTCCTCCAGCGCCAGCGCGACGATCTCGGTCGCGGCGCGCAGGTCCGACAGCTGAAGGTGCTCGTCGGTCGAATGCGCCCTCGCCTCCAGGATGGAGCGCGGCCCGGCGCCATAGAGGATGGTCGGGATGCCGGCCGCCGAATAGTGGCGTGCGTCGGTATAGAGCGGCACGCCGGTGGCCTCGATCTCCAGCCCCAGCACGGTCCTGGCCGGCCCCTGCACAGCCTCGACCAACCGCTCGACGCCCGGCAGCGGCCGCAGCGGTTCCGCCAGCATGATCCGGCGACACTCGACCTCGACGCCTTCCATGTCGGGCGTGGCCGCCTCGATCAGTTGGATCAGCTCGGCCTCGACGGCTTCGCCCTGTTCCTCCGGGATCAGGCGACGGTCGATGCGGAAGGCGATCCGGTCCGGCACGACGTTCGTATTGATGCCGCCCGAGATCAGCCCGACGGTGATCTGCGGCGAACCGATGCCGCGCTCGGTCGAGACCCGTTCCAGCAGGCGACGGCGTTCGGCATAGATGGCGGCGAGGATCGGCGTTGCCGCTTCGAGCGCGTCGACGCCCGAGGAAGGCATCGCGGCATGGGCCTGCCTGCCGCGCACGACGACTTCAAGATGCAGCGCGCCATTATGCGCCGTGGTGATCGCGTAGGAGAAGCCGGCGGAAATCGCGTATGTCGCCTTCGACAGGCCGTGCGCCAGCAGCCATTGCGGCCCGACGAAGCCGCCTGTCTCCTCGTCATAGGTCAGATGCAGCTCGACGCCGCCGTTGAGCCGCTTGAACGACCGATCCAGCGCCAGCAACGCGAACGCATAGGTGGCGAAGTCGGATTTCGAGACGGCCGCGCCGCGCCCGTACACGGCGCCATTGCGCTCCTCCGCGCCATAGGGATCCGTCGTCCAGCCATTACCGGGCGGCACGACGTCGCCATGCGCATTGAGCGCGATGACAGGCCCCTCGCCGGTGCCGAAGGTCTTGCGGACGATTAGGTTGGTGACGCTCTTCATGCCGTGCTGGCGGACGAACGGCTCCGGCACGGGATGCTGCTCCACCGTGAAGCCGAGCCTTTCCAGCGCTATGGCGGTCGCTTCCGCATGCGGGGCGCAGTTGCCGGGCGGATTGTCGCTCGGTATCTGGATCAACGCCTTCAGGAAGGCGACCTCACGCTCCCAATTGGCGGCGACGGCGTCGCGGATCATGTCGCCTCTTCCTGTCGGGCCAGTTCGAGAATGGTCTCGACCAAGGCCTCGACCGCGGCGCCCATGTCGTCCTCGGTGACGAACTCGGCCGGGTTGTGGCTGATGCCGCCCCGGCAGCGCACGAAGATCATGCCGTATTCACAAAGATGCGCCATCGAAAGACCGTCATGGCCGGCGCCGGAAAGAAGCCGCTGCGCCGGCTTGCCCATGACCTCCGAGGTCGCCGCCTCGATCGCCGCGGTCAGCCGCGGGCCGCAGGGCGCGAACGGCTTTTCCAGGTAGGTATCGAAGCTCAGCGAGACCTGGCGCACGGCCTCGATCTTGCGCGCCAGCGACAGCATCGCCGAAACCGCGTCGCGGCGCGCGTCGTCGGTCGCGGCGCGGACGTCGAGCGTCAGGCGCACCTCGGCCGGAATGACGTTGGAGGCACCGGGCAGCACGTCCATCTGGCCGACCGTCGCGACGAGCGCGTTCCTGCGATCCTTGCGGGCAATGGCCTCGATGCCGACGATCAGTTCCGCCGCCGCCGCCAGCGCATCGCGCCGCATCGGCATCGGCACGGTGCCGGCATGGCCGGCCTCGCCGCGGATGCGGATATGGTGACGGCTCTGGCTGGCAATGGCGGTGACGACGCCGAGCGAGGCATTGGTGCGTTCCAGCACGGGCCCCTGCTCGATATGAACCTCCAGGTAGCCGAGCACGGAATCAGCCGGATAGGCCTCGGCCGCGAGGCCGTCTGGATTGCCGCCGAACGCGGTCAGGGCGTCGCGCATCGTGACGCCGGCGCGATCGGTCTGGTCCAGCGTCGCCGTCTCGAAGACGCCGGCCGCGATCGCCGAGGAGGTGAGCGTGATCGGGAAACGGACGCCCTCCTCGTCGCCGAACGCGAGGATTTCGAGCCCGAACGGCAGCGCGATGCCGCGCGCCTTCAGCGCCTCGACGGCGAGCAGGCCGGCCACGACGCCGAAATTGCCGTCATAGCGGCCGGCATCGATCACCGTGTCGATATGCGAGCCGATCAGCAGGGACTTGTTGCCGCTGCGTCCTGACCGGCCGGGCGGCAGCGAGCCGCGCACCGTGCCGGAAGCGTCCATGCGGGCGGAGAGACCCGCCTCGCGCATCCAGCCTTCGACCAGTTCGGCGGCGCGCTTGTGCTCGGGCGTCAGGTAGAGCCGGGTCAGATTGTCGGGGCTGGCGGAGATCGCGGCGAGCGCGTCGATCATCTGCTGCGCGCGTTTGCCGGTCGCGCGGATGGCGGCTTTGTCGGTCATGCTGAAACACGGTCCTCGAGGCGGAAACGGATGATCCGCTGGACCTGCGTCAAGGCGGTCGCGAATTCGATGTCGGCGGGATTGTCGAGGCGGGCCTCGAAGGCGGCGAGCACCTGGTCCTTGGTGGCGCCCTTGACGGCGAGGATGAAGGGAATGCCGTAGCGGTCGCGGTAGGTGGCGTTCAGGCGGGAGAAGCGGTCGTATTCGTCCGCCGTCATCCGGTCGAGGCCGGCGCCGGTCTGCTCGTTGCGGGATTCCGGCGCCAGTTCGCCGGCGATCGCGGCGCGACCGGCGAGATCGGGATGCTCGCGCAGAAGCGCCAGCTGGGCTTCCTGCTCCGCCTCCGCCACCGCCTCGACGAAGGCGGCTACCATCGCGGTCCGGTCGGGATAGGGCCGCGCCCTCTCCGCCACCTTCGCCACCCATGGCGAGTGTTCGGCGATATCGCCGAAACTCGCCACGAAGGCGTCTTCATCCATGCGGTTTACCGCGGCGAGCGTCAGCGGTTGGGTCGACATTTCATCCCGGTTTCAGGAAACGCGCCGGATGGGCCGGTGCGCTTTCGAGCGAAGTGTGGCGGGGTTCGCGTCAGAAAAACGCGACCAAGCCAAACCCTCTAATGGCTTTGCAGCCACGCGCCAAGCCTCTTGCGGTCTTCCTCGGTCATGCCGCGCTCGTTGCCGAGCGGCATGGCGGTGCCGTTCACGGCCTGCGCCAGGATCTGTTCCTTGTGCGCCTTCAACTGGTCGGTCGAGGTCAGGATGACGCCCTTGGGCGGCGCGTCGAAGCCGTCATGCGTCGGCTTGGCCGAATGGCACATGGCGCAATGCTGTGCCGTGAGCGTCAGCACATCGGCATCCGAAACCATCAGGCTGGGATCGATCTCAGTCGGCCGCGGCGCCGTCATCACCAAGAGGACGCCGAAGGCGACGGCCGCCGCCGGGATCGTCCAGGCGAACTTCTTGAACGGATCATGCGCCTCGTGCCGGTTGAGGAAATGACGGATCGAGCCGCCGAGCAGCAGCACGAAGGCGACGAGGATCCAGCTCTGCGGATGGCTGGAGAGCATGGGATAATGGTTCGACACCATCATCAGCAGCACGGGCAGCGTCAGGTAGTTGTTGTGCACCGAGCGCTGCTTGCCGATGGCGCCGAGGCGCGGATCCGGCTTCTCGTGCTTCAGGAGCGAGGCGACGATCTTCTTCTGGTTCGGGATGATCACGCCGAAGACGTTCACCGCCATGATCGTGCCGATGAAGGCGCCGACATGGATCAGCGCGCCGCGACCGGAATAGACATGGGTGAACATGTAGGCGGCGCCGACGATCAGCACGAACAGGCAGACCGCGAGAAGCGGTGTGCTGCGGCCGATGATCGACTTGCAGAGCTGGTCGTAGATCACCCAGCCGCCGGCAAGCGACAGCAACGAGATGACGATCGCCTGCGACGGGAGCATCGGCAGGATCGACTTGTCGATCAGATAGGTGTTGGCGTTCCAGTAATACTGGACGGTCAGGAGCAGAAAGCCGGTGACCCAGGTTAGGTAGGCTTCCCACTTGTACCAGATCAGGTCGGAGGGCAGCGCCGGCGGCGCCACCAGGTATTTCTCGACATGATAGAACCCGCCGCCATGCACCTCCCAGGCGGTGCCATAGACGCCCTCCTTCATATGCTCGCGCTTCTTCAGCGAGAGGTCGAGCGCGATGAAATAGAAAGAGGCGCCGATCCAGCCAATGCCCACGATCATGTGGGCCCAGCGGATCAGGAGGTTCAGCCAATCGACGACGAATGCGGACATCTGGCGGTGATCAGTCTCGTTGGGGTGCCGGTTGCGTGTGGGCGCGCACCTACCGGTTCCGAGAAAGCGGAGTTGTTTCGAGGCGCTCCCCGCTGCGGCTAGGCAGCCGGGGCGCGGGATCCCTGGATCCGGGGAGGATCTCCCGGACGCGGCGCGAGGCCGGTCCGGGAGATGGGGCGTGCCGTTACTGCGGCAGCTTGTCGTCGATGCCCTTGACGTACCAATTCATGCTCAGCAGCGTGCCGTCGTCGAGGTTCTTGCCCTCGCCGATCGCCTCGGTGCCGTCCTGCTTGAAGATCGGGCCCTTGAACGGATGCAGCGTGCCGGCCTCGATCTCGGCCTGCGTCTTCTTGGCGGCGGCGACGACATCATCCGGCAGGTTGGTGTAATCGGCCATGTGCAGGATGCCGTCCTTCAGACCGTCCCAGATCTGCTCGGACTTCCAGGTGCCGTCGAGAACCGCGTTGACGCGCTTCACGTAGTACGGGCCCCAGGTGTCGATGATCGCGGTGTACTGCGCCTTGGGCGCGAACTTGTACATGTCGTGCGCCTGGCCGAAGCCATGCAGGCCGCGCTCCTGGGCGATCTGCAGCGGAGCCGGCGAATCCGTGTGCTGGGCGATGATGTCGGCGCCCTGGTCGAACAGCGCCTTGGCGGCGTCAGCTTCCTTGGCGGGGTCGAACCACGAATTGACCCAGACGATCTTCAGCTTGAAGTCGGGATTGATCGACTGCGCGCCGAGCATGAAGGAGTTGATGCCCATCACGACTTCGGGGATCGGGAACGAGACGATATAGCCGGCGACACCCGTCTTCGACTGCTTGGCGGCGATCTGGCCGGCAATGTAGCGGCCTTCATAGAAGCGCGCATTGTAGGTGCCGACATTCGGCGCCGTCTTGAAGCCGGTGGCGTGCTCGAACTTCACGTTCGGGAACTTCGCGGCAACCTTGATGGTCGGGTCCATGAAGCCGAACGAGGTCGAGAAGATGATCTGGCAGCCGGAACGGGCCAGCCGCTCGAGCGCGCGCTCGGCGTCAGGGCCTTCGGCAATGCTCTCGACATAGGAGGTCTCGACCTTGTCGCCGAGTTCCTTTTCGACCATCTGCCGGCCGACGTCGTGGCCTTCGCTGTAGCCGCCGTCATTGTGCGGGCCGACATACATCCAGCATGCCTTGAGCTTGTCAGCAGCCCCGGCGGAGCCGATGCCGATGGCGAGCGCGACGACGGCCGTCGCGGCGGTGAGAAGTTTCTTCATTGCCTGGTCCCCTCTGGCACTAACCAATTGCGATCCACTCGATCGGAACCCGGCCGCGGATCGCTGCGGCATGTCCCGGATGGCGTTCCCTACCGGTCGGGAACGAATGACTGCCCCAGCGCCGCCGGCGTATTGGCGCGGACCAGCGCGCGGTTGCGCGAAATGATCACCAGCACGATGACCGTGGTGAGGTAGGGCAGCGCCGACAGGAACTGCGACGGCACGCCGACGCCGAGAGCCTGGGCGTGCAATTGCAGGATGCTGACGCCGCCGAAGAGCAGAGCGCCGATCGCCACGCGTCCCGGCAGCCAGGTGCCGAACACCACGAGCGCCAGTGCGATCCAGCCGCGGCCCGCCGTCATCGCCTGCGTCCATTGCGGCGTGTAGACGAGAGAGAGATAGGCGCCGGCAAGGCCCGAGCAGGCGCCGCCGAACAGCACCGCCATGAAGCGGACGCGGATGACGCTGTAGCCGAGCGCATGCGCCGAGACGTGGCTGTCGCCAACGGCGCGCAGGATCAACCCGCCGCGCGAGCGGAACAGGAACCACGACACGGCGATGGTGATCGCGACGGCGAGATAGGTGAGCGGATCGAGCCGGAACAGGAGGCCGACGACCGGCAGGTCGCTCAAGCCGGGGATCGAGACGCGAGCGAGGCCGGCGCCGGGCACGCCAACGAAGGCGTCGCCGATCAGCCCCGAGAGGCCGAGCCCGAACAAGGTCAGCGCCAGGCCGGAGGCGACCTGATTGGCGACGAAGATCAGCGTCACGACGCCGAACAGGGCCGCCATGGCGACGCCGGCGACAATCGCGCCGACGACGCCGAGCGCGATGTTGCCGGTCGAATGCGCCACCGCGAAGCCGATGACGGCGCCCATCGCCATCATGCCCTCGACGCCGAGGTTGAGCACGCCCGAGCGCTCGGTGACCAGTTCGCCGATCGAGGCGAACAGGAGCGGCGTGGCGGCCGTGATGATGGTGAGGAGGATGCCCTCGAGCATGAGCGCGGTCATGACGACACCGTCCCTGCCTGCATCGCCGGCGTCCTGACGATCTGCAGGCGATAGAAGATGAAGCTGTCGCAGGCGAGCACGAAGAAGAGCAGCATGCCCTGGAATACCCGGGTCGTCTGGTCGGACATGCCGAGCGCGATCTGCGCGCCCTCGCCGCCGAGATAGGAAAGCGCCAGCAGGAAACCGGCGAAGATCGCGCCAATCGGGTTCAGGCGTCCGAGGAAGGCGACGATGATCGCGGTGAAGCCGTAGCCGGGCGATACCGACGTGCGCAGCTGGCCGATCGGGCCGGCGACCTCGCAGATGCCGGCCAATCCCGCCAGCGCGCCCGAGATCAGGAAGGTCAGCAGCACCATCCGGTTCTGGCTGAAGCCGGCGAAGGCCCCTGCCCTCGGCGCCTGGCCGAGCACCTTGATCTGGAAGCCCATCTTGGTCCAGCGCATCAGGAACCAGGCGGCGAAAGCGGCGACGAAGACAAAGATCAGGCTGATGCGGATATTGGTGCCGAACAGGGTCGGCAGCAGCTGCCCGCCATCGAACGGCCGGCTATCCGGAAAATTATGGCCTTCCGGATTGCGCCAGGGACCGCGCGCCAGCCAGTCGAGAAAGAGCTGCGCCACATAGACCAGCATCAGGCTGGTCAGGATCTCGTTGGTGCCGAAGCGGATCTTCAGGAGCGCCGGGATCGCGGCATAGGCCATGCCGCCCAGGATGCCGAGCGCGAGCATGGCCGGGAGCATGAAGGGCCCGTGCCAGTCGGGGAAGAAGATCGGCAGGAAGGAGCCTGTGATGGCGCCGACGGCGATCTGGCCTTCGGCGCCGATGTTCCAGGTGTTCGACAGGTAGCAGAGCGACAGGCCGATCGCGACGAGGATGATCGGCGTCGCCTTGGCGACCAGTTCCTCCAGCGACCATAGCTCCGTCAGCGGCTCGATGAAGAACACGTAGAGGAAGCGGCCATAGTCGATGAAGCCCTGCTGCAGCGCGCCGAAGAAGCCGCCGGTCTCCGGGTTGGACAGGTCGACCGTCGACAACCGCCAGACGATCACGATCAGCGCGCCGCCGATCAGCGTCAGCAGCAGCGCCAGCAACGGTGAAAGATAGGCCATGGCGGCGGAGCGTTCGCTGCGCCGTACCAACTCAACCCGCATGTGCTGCCCCCCGGTCGGCCGCAACCGGCTCGCCCATACCACCCATCAGCAGGCCGATTTCCTCGCGCGTCAACCCGGAGGTCGGACGCGACGGCGAAAGATGTCCCTTGGAGATCACGGCGACATGGTCGGCAATTTCAAGAACTTCATCGAGATCCTGGCTGATCACCAGGATGGCGGAACCCGACCGGGCCAGGTCGATCAGCGCCTGGCGGATGATCGCCGCGGCGCCCGCGTCGACACCCCAGGTCGGCTGGCTGACGACGAGGACACCCGGCTGGCGGTCAATCTCGCGCCCGACGACAAATTTCTGCAGATTGCCGCCGGATAGCGACCCGGCTTCCGGATCCGGCGTGCCCTTGCGGACATCGAAGGCGCGGCTGACCCGGTCGGCCAGCTGGCGCGAGGCATCGGGATCGAGCACGCCGCCGCGCAGCAGATGATCGCCGGTCGAATGGCGGGTCAGGAGCACGTTGTCGGAGAGCCGCATGCGCGGCACGGCGCCATGACCGAGCCGCTCCTCCGGCACGAACGCAGCGCCGAGGCGACGCCGCGACGTGACGCCGACATCGCCGCAGGGCTTGCCGTCGATCGAGATCGAGGCGGCAGTGCCGGCGGTGCGCTCGCCGGAGAGGGCGTCGAAGAGTTCGGACTGGCCGTTGCCGGCGATGCCGGCGATGCCCATCACCTCGCCCGCTTTCACCTCGAGCGAGATGCCATGCAGCGCGACGGCGAAGGGATGTGGCTGCGGCAACGACAGATTGGCGACCGAGAGGCGGGTGCGGGTGTTCTGCGGCGGCGGCAGGTCGAAGGAGAGCTTGCGCACCTCGGCGCCCACCATCATGGTCGCGAGCCTCGCGGCAGTCTCCTTCTGCGGGTCGCATTCCGACACGACCTTGCCGTGGCGCAGGATCGTCGCGTGATGGCAGATCCGCTTCACCTCTTCAAGGCGGTGGCTGATGTAGAGCACGGCGCAGCCGCGCGCCGTCAGCTTGTCGAGCGTGACGAACAGGTCGTCGGCCTCCTGCGGCGTCAGCACCGAGGTCGGCTCGTCCATGATGATCAGTTCGGGGTTCTGCAGCAGGCAGCGGACGATCTCGACCCGCTGCCGCTCGCCGACCGAGAGATCGGCCACCACCGAGGACGGGTTGAGCGGCAGGCCGTATTCGGCCGAGATCTTCTCGATCTCGCGCGCCAGCGCGGCGCGGCTCTTCCGGTCGGAAAGCGCGAGCGCGATGTTCTCGACGACGGTCAGCGCCTCGAACAGCGAAAAGTGCTGGAACACCATGCCGACGCCGAGCTTTCGCGCGGCGGAGGGGCTGGCGATGCCGACCGGCTTGCCCTTCCAGAGGATGTGCCCCTCGGTCGGCTGCAGGACGCCGTAGAGGATCTTGACCAGCGTCGACTTGCCGGCGCCGTTCTCGCCGAGAAGCGCATGAATCTCGCCGGGGCGGATCGCCAGGTCGATGGTGTCGTTGGCCTTGAAGGCGCCGAACATCTTGGTGATGCCGACCGCGTGCAGAAGCGGCGGGCTCTCCGGCCGTTGCCGGCTCGGCGCCGCGCTGTCCGCACGTCCCAGGATGACCTCCAACTCAGTGCCCCCCCATTGCCAGCGCCGACGGCTCGGCGGGCCCAGTCGTTCCATGCGCAAGCAGTTGTCGCATCGCTTCGTCGCGTACCAGTAGATCGGCGGCGACCGAGGCCGCAATAGCCGCGGGCAGCTTCGAGTGGATCCCGGCGACGCCGATCGGCGTCACCATGCGCTGGATGTCCTCCTTCGGGAGACCGGCGCGATCGAGCTGGTGCGTGAAGCGGGCGCGCTTGGTCTCGCTGCCGATCAGGCCGACATAGGCAAAGTGGTGTCCCTTCAAGGCCCTGGCGACGATGGCGAGGTCGAGCGAATGGCTGTGCGACATCACCAGGACGAAGCTGTCGGCCGGCGCGTCGTCGAGCGCCGCCGGCGTATCCTGCGGCTGCACGCAGCGCACGTTGGCGGGAACATGCTGTGGAAAGGCATCCGGCCGCGGATCGACCCAGACGACGCGGAACGGCAGCGGCGCCAGCGCCATGACGAGCGCGCGGCCGACATGGCCGGCGCCGAAGAGATAGAGGACGCGGCTGTCGTCGCCGAACCCCTCCACGATGACGCCGTGATCGACATGCGCGGAACCGATCGGGACGTGCAGCCCGGCGTCGATGCTGCGGTGCAGCTTGCCATCCGACATCTGCGTGCCGCGGGTGCGGAACAGGCCGGCGGCCTCGGCCTCGGCCAGTTCCTGCACCTCCGCCCGGCGCGAGCGATCGAACACCTCCAGCGCCAGATCGACCCGTCCGCCGCAGCACTGCCCGAGCTCGGGCCCGAGCGCGACGCGCTGGGTCGCGTAGAAATGCGGGTTCGGCCGGGCCAGCGCCGCCTGCAGGTCGGCGATGACCCGCCATTCCAGCGTGCCGCCGCCGATCGTGCCGAAGAAGCTCGCGTCCGGCAGCACCACGATGCGGGCGCCCGCCTCCCGGGGGGCCGAGCCGCGCGTCTCCACGATGGTCGCCATGGCGGCCTTGCCCTGCCGATCGATCGCTTGGAGGAGACGCTGCCAGACCAACATGATGTTATCCTGCCATCATCAAGCTGCCGTCATGCCGCGAACCGCCCTCAGGATCGCTTCCGGCGTCGCCGGCGCGTCGAGCGCCGGCATGACGCCCGGTTTCAGGCTGGCGATCGCATTGGTGATCGCGCAGAAGACCGAGATGCCGAGCATCAGCGGCGGCTCGCCGACGGCCTTCGACTTGAAGATAGTGTCTTCGCGAGGTCCTTCCGACTGGAATAGTTCAACGCGGAAGTGTTCGGGAATATCCGAGGCCGCCGGAATCTTGTAGGTCGAGGGCGCGTTCGTGCGCAGGCGGCCCTGCTTGTCCCAGACCAGTTCCTCCGTCGTCAGCCAGCCCATGCCCTGCACGAAGCCGCCCTCGATCTGGCCGATGTCGATCGCCGGATTGAGCGACTTGCCGACATCATGCAGCACGTCGACCCTGTCGACCTTCATCTCGCCGGTCATCGTGTCGATGGTGACTTCCGAGCAGGATGCGCCATAGGCGAAGTAGAAGAACGGCCGGCCCTCCGCCTTGTCGCGATTCCAGGCGATCTTCGGCGTCTTGTAGAAGCCGGCGGCCGAGAGCTGCACGCGCTCGACATAGGCGGCGTTGGCGAGCTCGGCCAGGCTCATGACATGGTTGCCGATGATCACCTGGTTGTCGCGGAACGACACCTGGTTGCGGCGAACCTGCCACTTCTCCTCGATGAAGTTGTAGAGCCGGTCCTTGATGATGTTGCAGGCGTTGAGCGCCGCCATCGCGTTCAAATCGGTGCCGGACGAGGCGGCGGTCGGCGAGGTGTTCGGCACCTTGTCGGTCCGTGTCGCCGTGATCGCCACCTTGCCCATGTCGACGCCGAATTCCTCGGCGACGACCTGCGCCACCTTGAGGAAGAGGCCCTGCCCCATCTCAGTGCCGCCATGGTTCAGGTTGAGCGAGCCGTCGCGGTAGAGATGCAGCAGCGCGCCGGCCTGGTTCAGCATCATCAGCGTGAACGAGATGCCGAATTTCACCGGCGTCAGCGCCAGGCCCTTCTTCAGGATCCGGCTCTCGGCGTTGAAGGCAGTGATCGCCTCGCGCCGCGCCCAGTAGTCGGAGCTCGCCTCGAGCTGCGCCACCAGCGGCTGCAGCAGATTGTCCTCGACCTTCATGCCGTACGGGGTGTGGTCGCGATCGCCCTGGTAGAAGTTTGCCTTGCGGATCTCGAGCGGATCCTTGCCCAAAGTATAGGCGACGTGATCCATCATCCGCTCGGCGAAGGTCATGCCCTGCGGGCCGCCGAAGCCGCGGAACGCCGTGTTCGAGACGGTGTTGGTGCGCAGCCGCCGCGTCAGCACACGGCAGCTCGGATAGAAATACGAATTGTCGGA
This sequence comes from Hyphomicrobiales bacterium, assembly GCA_017305815.1. Taxonomy (GTDB): domain Bacteria; phylum Pseudomonadota; class Alphaproteobacteria; order Rhizobiales; family Kaistiaceae; genus Kaistia; species Kaistia nematophila. The sequence goes on along the minus strand of JAFKJZ010000338.1, from coordinate 5,076 downwards.
ATGGAACATCGTCCGGTCGACAACGCCCATGGAAAGATCTTCCGAATGGCCGCAGCGCGCGTTGAGCGCGACATCGACCACCTCCAGCAGCCCTTCCGGGCTGGCGCCGACGCGGTAGTCGACGCGGAAATCATGCCGCTTGCCGGTCATGATCATGTCGTCGTCGCGGTCGAGCCGCATCTTGCAGGGGTGGCCGGTCTTCCAGGCGGCCAGGGCCGCCAGCACGGCCCATTGCGAGGCTTGGCTCTCCTTGCCGCCGAAGCCGCCGCCCATCCGGCGGATCTCGACCGTCACCGCGCTCGACGGCACATGCAGTGCATGCGCCACCAGATGCTGGACCTCGCTCGGGTGCTGGGTCGAGGAATAGACGAACATCTCGCCCGCCTCGCCCGGCACCGCCATGGCGATCTGGCCTTCGAGATAGAAATGCTCCTGCCCGCCGATGCGGAAGCTCGCCTCCAGCTTCAGCGGCGCGGCGGCGAGCGCTCCCTCGATGTCGCCCCGGCCGAAGGAATATTCGGGCAGCACCGTGTCGACGGCATCCGCCAGATCGATGACGGGCGGCTCGGCCACGGTGGTGAACTTCGCCTTCTTCGCCGCGCGGCGAGCGATGTCGCGGGTGTTCGCCACGACGACGAACACCACCTGGCCGTAGAAGCGGATCTCGTCGACGGCCAGCGCCGGATCGTCGCCGATCAGCTTCGGACTGACGTCGTTCGCGCCCGGAATGTCATCTGCCGTCAGCACGGCGACGACGCCCGGAAAGGCCCGCACCGCTTCGAGGTCGAGGCCGGTGATGCGGCCGCGCGCGATCGGCGCATAGCCGGGCGCCAGATGCAGCGTTCCGGCGGGCTCCCGGATGTCGTCGATATAAGCGGCGGAACCGGTCACATGGCGCGGCGCGCTGTCATGCGGCAACGGCTTGCGGACGACGGCGAGATCGTCGGTGGCCGGCATGGCGGAGGCGCCCTTGTTATTCTGCAGCATGGACGATTGCCTCCCGCTGGCCGGTCAAACGGGTTCGCGAGCTCGGCGTTCCAGCCGCTTCGATCAGGGCCTTGCCGAGCAGCGCATGCGCCGTCTCGGCCCGGTAGCTGGCGCTCGCGCGATGGTCGTCGAGCGGTGTGAAATCCTCGCGCAGCGCGTCGAAAGCCTTGGCCCAGGCGGCGGTGTCGCGGATGCTGGCGCCATGCAGGGCCGTCTCCGCCCGCTTCGCCCGCTTCGGCGTCCCGGCCATGCCGCCATAGGCGATGCGGGCCTCCTGGATGCGCCCCTCGGCGTCGACGGTGAAGCGGAAGGCGCCCATGACGGCGGAAATGTCCTGGTCGAAGCGCTTCGTCACCTTGTAGCAGCGGAAGATCTGGTCCGGCCGCAGTTTCGGCACCAGCAGCCCGGTGACGAATTCGCCGGAGGCGCGGTTCTGCTTGCCGTATTCGATGTAGAAATCCTCGACCGGCATGACGCGCGGCCGGTCTCCTCGACGCAGTTCCATCGAGGCGCCGAGCGCGATCAGCGCTGGCGGCGTGTCGCCGATCGGCGAGCCATTCGCGACATTGCCGCCCACCGTGCCGCTGGCGCGCACCTGTTTCGAGCCGATGCGGCGGAAGAGCTCGCCGAGATCCGGATCGATCGCCCGCATGAAGGGCTCGACCTTGGCATAGGTGGCGGCTGCGCCGATGAGGATCTCGCGGCCGGTATCCTCGACGCCGTCAAGGCCCCGAACCCGGCCGATATGGATGATCTTCGGCAGGTCGCGCAGCTGCTTGGTGATCCAGAGCCCCACATCCGTCGCGCCGGCGACGATGGTCGCGTCGGGGTGCCGGGCATAGAGCGCTGCCAGCGCGTCGATAGAGGCGGGAGCGGCGAAGAAGCGCTTGTCGTCGCCGATGAAGATGTCGCTGTCGTCGGCGATGAAATTCAGGACGCCGGCGGTATCCTCGGTCGCCTTGCGGAATTTGTCGTCGCGAGGGCTCGCGCAGACCGAAAGCGCTGCCTCGACAATCGGCCGGTAGCCGGTGCAGCGGCAGAGATTGCCGGCAATGGCGTTGTTTATCGCGTCGCGGCCGACGGCCCCGTCCGTGCCCTGGTAGAGGGAGAAGATGCTCATCACGAAGCCCGGCGTGCAGAATCCGCACTGCGAGCCGTGCTTCTCGACCATCGCCGCCTGGACGGGGTGGAGTTCCGTTTCCTCGGCCAGGTCCTCGACAGCCACGACCTCCGCGCCGTCGACCATGCCGAGCAGCTGGATGCAGGCGTTGACCGGCTCATAAACCACCTTGCCGTGGCGGGCGCGGCCGATGGCGACGGTGCAGGCGCCGCAGTCGCCCTCCCCGCAACCCTCCTTGGTTCCGGTCGCGTTGCCGCGACGGAGAAAGCGGATGGTCTGGCGCATGGTTCGGCTCAGCTACCCCGATACGTCGAATAGCCATAGGGCGAGATCAGCAACGGCACATGATAGTGCTCGCTCGCGGACGCGATACCGAAGCGGATCGGAATGACGTCGAGGAACAGACGCGACGGCAGGGCGCCGTTCGTGCCGCGAAGATAATCACCGGCGTGGAAGACGAGTTCATACTCCCCCTCCTCCAGTGCCGCGCCTTCGAGCAGAGGCCCGTCGACCCGGCCATCGGAATTGGTCGTCACCGACTTCAGAAGCTTCGCGTCCGCGCCGAGCCGATGCAGGTCGATCTTCAAACCCGCTGCGGGCCGGCCCGCGGCAGTATCCAGAACATGTGTGGTGAGGCGACCCATTTGCGGTCCGTTTCCAATTGCTTCTCAGGCGTCCGACCTTGGACGAAACATAGAGAGATGCCTAAGGTTTGATCAAATGGATTTTTTGATCAACTGGTGCATCTTAATGCGGCAAGGGACAGCTGCAATACCGTGACGGCAACGATCCCCCGCCATCATGCTAGAACGCCTCCAAGGTCCATGATACTGCCAGTTGGAGCGCATGGCGCTGCCGAAAAGGCAGCACCTCGGAGAAAGCGGGGCAAAAGCAGGATGGTCTCCGAGAGCAAGAACTCCCTCGCGCCCGCCAGTCTGGCACGGCTGTTTCACACGCCTTCCCTGCTCTACTTCCTGACGGTGGCGGAGACGCTGTCGATGCGGGAGACGGCGCGCCGGATGAACGTGGCCTCTTCGGCCGTCGCCCGGCAGATCGGCCATCTGGAACAGACGCTGGAAATGCCGCTGTTCGTGCGCGAGGCGCGCCGGCTGCGGCTGACGCCGGCGGGTGAGATCCTGCTGCGCCACGCCAAGCAGCTGACCAGCCCGCTAGAGGCCGCCGTCTCGCAGTTGAGCCTGCTGGCCGGGCTGAAGACCGGCACGGTCCGCGTCGCCACCGTCGAGAGCGTCGGCCTGACGATCCTGCCCAGCATCATCGCCGACTTCAGCGCCCATTATCCCAACCTGCATGTGGATATCCGCATGGCGTCGGCGCAGGAGGCAATCGCCATGGTCGTCGATTCCGACGTCGACATCGGCTTCACCTTCCTGGCGGCGCAGCATCGCGGCATCGAGATCGCGGTTCGCCGCGACCTGCCGATCGGCGCCGTGATGCGGGCCGATCATCCGTTGGCGGGCGAGATGCGCCCGAGTTTCGCCACCTGCTTCGCCCACCCCTTCGCGGTGCCGCGCCAGGGACTTTCGATCCGAGAGATCCTTGAGCCTTTCCTCGATCAGGACGGCTCGCGCGGCCGCTCCTTCGTCGAGGTGAACTCGATCCGAATGCTGTTCGAACTGGCGAAGACCGGCCGCTACCTGTCGTTCATGACGCCGCTCGGCATCGAGCGCGAACTGGCGAGCGGCGAGGTCGTGTTCCGGCCGATCGCCGACAAGGGCCTGCCGCTCAACCGCTTCGGCATGGTGATCCGCAAGGGTGGCGACCTGCGCTTCGCCCCCGCCGCCTTCTTCAACCTCGCCAGCAGCCATTTCCGCGCCCGCGAGGGGCTCTATTGACCTACGGGATCAGAACGACCGAGCCGGTGGTGCGGCGACCTTCGAGCGCACGCTGCGCCTCGGCGGCGTCCGCCAACCGGAAGGTCTGCGGCTCGGCGACGACGACCTTGCCCGACAGAATGACGTCGAAGAGATCCTTCGCCGATTCAACCAGTTCGCTGCGCTCGGCCACATAGCCGCCGAGTGACGGGCGGGTGGCGTAGAGCGAGCCCTTCTGGTTCAGGATGCCGATCGAGAACGGCGGAACGGCGCCGGACGCGTTACCGAAGGAAACCCAAGTGCCGCGACGCTTGAGGCAATCGAGCGAAGCGGGGAACGTGTCCTTGCCGACGGAGTCATAGACAACGTCGAGCTTGGCGCCGCCGGTGATCTCCAGCACGCGCTCGACGAAATTCTCCGTGCGGTAGTTGATGACGTGGTCGCAGCCGAGCCGGCGGGCGATCGCCGCCTTCTCTTCCGAGCCGACCGTGCCGATTACCCGCGCGCCGAGCGACTTTGCCCATTGCGTCGCGATCTGGCCGACGCCGCCGGCTGCGGCATGGAACAGGATCGTGTGCTCGGGGCCCACCCTGAAGGTTTCGCGCAGCAGGTAGCGCGCCGTCAGCCCCTTCAGGATCGAGGAGGCGGCGATGGTGTCGCTGATGCCATCCGGGATCGGGATCAGCCGCGCCGCCGGCGCGAGCCGGGCCTCGGCATAGGAACCCATCGGATCGGCATAGCCGACGCGGTCACCGGCCTTGAACTCGGTGACGCCCTCGCCAACCGCCTCGACCACGCCGACGCCCTCGCTGCCGGGTACGAAGGGAAAGGCGCTGGGCGCCGGATAGAGGCCGGTGCGGAAATAGGTGTCGACGAAATTGAGGCCGATCGCCGTATGCCGCAGGCGGACCTGGCCCGGCCCCGGGGCGCCGACGTCGATCCTGTCGAAGGAGAGTACCTCGGGACCGCCATGCGAGTGGACCCGGATGGCGTGTACCGCAATCGCTTCGACCATGACCCTATTCCATTTCTGCGCGCGTCCGGCCGGACGCCATCTCGGGGATCCGGCCGGGGCCGGTTCGTGCCGGCGGATGCTATACCGGTTCGTTCGCGGTGTCCCGGACGCCGTCCTTCGCC
>JAFKJZ010000001.1 GCA_017305815.1 Hyphomicrobiales bacterium | reverse complement strand
GTCGCGGGGAGGCACGTACCTAGGGAGACGCGAACGAGCGCGGGTCGGGCTCAGCGTGTCCGAATACTCGCCGTCATCCCTGCGGAAGCGGGGATCCACCTTTCGGATCCTTGTCGCCAAAACAAGAAAGGCGCCGGATCGCTCCGGCGCCTTTCCAATTCAAGGTCCCGCTGGCCTCAGGCCCAGGGGCGGGCCGCTTCGGTGGTCTTCTCGTAGGTCTCGATCCGAGGCGCCTTGACCAGGGTCAGGCCGATGTCGTCGAGGCCGCTCAGAAGCTTTTCCTTGCGGGCCGGATCGATGTCGAAATGCACGGAGCCGCCATCGGGACCGCGGATTTCCTGGGCTTCCAGATCGACCGTCAGGCGAGCGTTCTCGCCACGGTCGGCGTCATCGAACAGCTTGTCGAGATCTTCCTTCGACACGCGGATCGGCAGGATGCCGTTGTTGAAGCAGTTGTTGTAGAAAATGTCGGCGAACGAGGTCGAGATCACGCAGCGGATGCCGTAGTCGAGCAGCGCCCAGGGGGCGTGCTCGCGCGACGAGCCGCAGCCGAAATTGTCGCCGGCGACAATGATCGTCGCGCCGCGATAGGCGGGCTTGTTGAGCACGAAGTCCGGGTTTTCGCTGCCGTCCTCGTTGAAGCGCATCTCGGCGAACAGGCCCTTGCCGAGGCCAGTGCGCTTGATCGTCTTCAGATAGTCCTTCGGAATGATCATGTCGGTATCGATGTTGATCAGCGGCAGCGGAGCCGCGACACCGGTCAGCGTCGTGAATTTTTCCATGGTGATCATTCCCAATTAGCCGTCAGACGGCGGTAAATGCGCCGAAAAGCCGCCTAGGTCAAGGCTTTCGGCGTTTGCGGACGCATTGGGCGACGGCTAATCGGCCGCCGCCTCGATCGCTTCCATGTCGGCGTCGGAAAGGCCGAAATGATGGCCGATCTCGTGGATCAGCACATGGCTGACGATGGCGCCCAGCGTTTCGTCGTGCTCGGCCCAGTAATCGAGGATCGGGCGGCGGTAGAGCCAGACGCGGTTCGGCATCATGCCGGTGTATTCGACCGCCGATGCATGGGCGAGGCCGACGCCCTGGAACAGGCCGAGCAGGCCGAACTCGGACTCGATGCCGAGCGCGTCGAGCGCCTCGTCATCGGGAAAATCGTCGACGCGGATCTCGATCTCGCCGGTCAACTGGCGGAATTCGTCCGGCAGGCTTTCGAGCGCCGCCTGGCCGAGGGCCTGGAAATCGTCGAGCGAGGGCGCCTTGAGCGCGTCGAGGTCGAGCTTTGCCATACGCAGTCGCATCCGGCTGGAAGTGGAAACGAGGAACCGCGACCGGCGGCACGGTCGCCTGATATGGGTCGGGGGCGCGGATTTCGCCAGCCGCGTGGAGAGCGCCGTCAGGTCGCCGAGCCGCGATCGATGCGGACGATGAAGCTCTCCAGCCGCGCCTTCTTGCCCAGCGTTTCGGCGAAAGTCGTGCGCATCGAGGAGCCTTCCGGCACCATCCAGCGCAGCGACAGCCAGTCGCGCGAGCGGCCCTTGCGGGCGAGCGCCTCGACCAGGGCGCGGGCGACGCCACGACCGCGCGATTCGTGCATGACGAACAGGTCCTCGAGCTGGCCGACGCGCATGCCGGACATGGCATCGGGCAGGTCGCAGAACACGGCGAAGCCGACCAGCACGCCATCGAGGCGGGCACCGAGGATCTCGGCCGTGCGGTCGCGCAGCAGCGTCTCGGCATAATAAAGGTCGGGGTGGCGCGGCGCGCCTCGCTTCATGTCCTGGACATAGGCGGCCAGCAGGGGCGCGAATTCCAGCGCATCGTCGATCGTCAGGGCGGCGGTCTCGAAGCGGGTCGAAAGAGGCAGCGTTTCCATGATTCCGTGTCGGCAGTTGGCCGGTGGCCACTGGCGGCGACCGGTCCTTGTCCCATTTCATAACATTGTCGCATCGGTTTCGGGATGCAATCGCGAATGTAGCCCGATCCCTGCGGCCGGTTGGACCACAGGGAGCCCGGATCCTCGGGTCGGTCCGGTCGTTGATCCCCATTCGCTACGGCGCTCGCCGGGATCGTGGCGGGGTGGCGTCGCCGTGGGTTTCGAGGAGTAAAGGTGATGTTCAAGCATATCCTGATCTCCGCCGCGGCCGCGCTGGCGCTCGTCCTGGGCACGCTCGGCGCTACGACGGAAACGGCATACGCCCAGCATTGGGGCGGTCACGGCGGTGGCGGCATGATGTGGCCGCGCGGCGGGTGGCATGGCGGTGGCGGGTGGCATGGCGGTGGCGGCTGGCACGGTGGCGGCGGCTGGAATGGCGGCTGGCACGGCGGTGGCGGCTGCTGGAACTGCGGCTGGAACGGCGGCTGGGGTTGGGGCTGGGGCCCCGCCTTCGGGCTTGGCCTCGGTCTCGGCTATGGCGCCGGCGTCTGGGACACGGGCCCGTCCCGGGTCTGCCGGCCGGTGTTCCGCAATGTCCGCGTCAGCACGCCCGGCGGCTGGCGCTGGCGCAGCGTCTTCGTCGGCAATCGCTGCTACTGGGTCGACAATGGCTATGGCTGGTAAAAGGCCGGGCTGGTAAGGCCGGCTGATCGTCGACAGGACAGACGGGCGGTTTTCCTGAACGTCGGCTGAACATGCATCTCAGCCGGGGTTCATGCGTTGCCCTCTTGAATAGGCGGAGCAGGCCGACCCCCGGCCTGC
>JAFKJZ010000061.1 GCA_017305815.1 Hyphomicrobiales bacterium | reverse complement strand
TCGCACCGCATGACCGAGAGCCTTCAGGATATTGCCCGTCGTCTGGTCGCCCCCGGAAAGGGCATCCTCGCGGCCGACGAAAGCTCGAGCACGATCAAGAAGCGGTTCGATTCCATCGGGCTGGAATCGACGGCGGACAACCGCCGCGACTATCGCGAAATGCTGTTCTCGGCCGAGACGGCAATGCGCGAGCACATCTCCGGCGTCATCCTGTTCGATGAGACCATCCGCCAGTCGGCCCGCGACGGCCGGCCGCTGGTGCAGCTGATCCAGGCCAACAACTCGATCCCCGGCATCAAGGTCGACATGGGCGCCAAGCCCCTCGCCCTCTACCCCGGCGAAACCATCACCGAGGGCCTCGACGGCCTGCGCGAGCGCCTGGTCGAATACCACAAGCTCGGCGCCCGCTTCGCGAAGTGGCGCGCGGTCATCACCATCGGCGCGGGCCTGCCGACGCCCGGCGCGATCTCGGCCAACGCCCATGCGCTCGCCCGCTATGCGGCGCTCTGCCAGGAGAACGGCATCGTCCCGATCGTCGAGCCGGAAGTCCTGATGGACAATCCGAACGCCACCCACACGATCGAGACCTGCCAGAAGGTGACCGAGGCGACGCTCGCTTCCGTGTTCGAGGAGCTGGAACGCGCCCGCGTCGACCTGACCGGCATGATCCTGAAGCCGAACATGGTCGTTCCCGGCAAGGACAGCGGCCAGAACGCCTCGACGACGGAAGTCGCCGAGCGCACCGTTGCCGCCTTCCACGCCACCGTCCCGACCAGCGTGCCCGGCATCGCCTTCCTGTCGGGCGGCCAGTCCGACGTGCTGGCCACCGAGCATCTGTCTCGGATCAACCAGATCCCGGACCGTCCGTGGGCGATCACCTTCTCCTACGGCCGCGCGCTGCAGGCGGCCGCCCTCAAGGCATGGGGCGGCAAGCGCGAGAACATCGCCGCCGGCCAGGCCGCGTTCCTGCACCGCAGCCGCATGAACGGCCTCGCCGCGCTCGGCCAGTGGACGCCGGAACTGGAGCGCGAGATCGCCTGACGCCACGCGTCGACGGAGGCAGGGAGTCCATCGTGACGGACGCTTGCGTTAGGGACTTTCTATCCTCTGTCAAATCACGTTAAACCTTGATCGACGGAATGCGGCGCGGCTTGCTGTCGCCGCATTCCGGAGCAAGAACTGGCACTCTCGAACCGGACTTGGCGCATCGCTTCGGCCAGCGGAAATCGCTGGGCCAGGATGCGCGAAGGCGAAACGAGACGCAGCGTGATCCGGCGGAGAACGATGGCAAGAGACTTCGACCCTTACAAACTTGCCAGCCCGCAGGTCTATCTGTGGCGGATGATCATCTTCCTGGTCATCGCCGCCTTCGTCGCGCTGATCCTCTATCGCCAGGTCTATACGTCCTTCCTCGCCAACCCGGCCCTGCACGGCGTCATCATCGGCGTGCTGTTCATCGGCATTCTGCTGGCCTTCCGGCAGGTGATCCGCATCTTCCCGGAAATCCGCTGGGTCAACGGCTTCCGCAATTCCGACCGCTCGATCGAGCTGGAGCGCGCCCCGGTGCTGCTCGCGCCGATGGCGGCGATCCTGGGCGACCGCCTCGGCCGCATGTCGATCTCGACCCAGACGATGCGCTCGGTGCTCGATTCGATCCTGATGCGCCTCGACGAGGATCGCGACACGTCGCGCTATCTGGCGGGCCTGCTGATCTTCCTCGGCCTTCTCGGCACCTTCTGGGGCCTGCTCGAGACCGTCGGCGCCGTCGCCGACGCCATTCGCGGCCTCAATATCGGCGCCGGCGACAGCACGGTGATCTTCGAGGATCTGAAGGCTGGCCTGGAGGGCCCGCTGACCGGCATGGGCACGGCGTTCTCGTCCTCGCTGTTCGGCCTCGCCGGCTCGCTGATCCTCGGCTTCCTCGACCTGCAGGCGGGACAGGCGCAGAACAAGTTCTACACCGAGCTGGAAGACTGGCTCTCGACCGTCACCGACCTCGATCCCTCGATGATGGATGTGCGCGAGGGCGCCACCGGCGGCGAGGATTTGCGCCTCGCCATCGAGCGCCTCGCCCAGGCCGTGCAGGAAGGCGCGGCGCCCGGGCAGGCGGCCGGCTCGAACCAGCGCGCCACCGCCGCCATGGCCAATCTCGCCGCAGCACGCCGCGGACGGATGTCTGGCCCGCTTTCGTCGACGTCCTGTCGAATCTGCTTCTGGTCTTCATCTTCCTCCTGTCGATCTTCGCCCTGCTGCAATACCTGCAGACGCGCGAGATCACCGGCAAGGACACGGTGCTGAACCGCCTCAACTCGCAGATCGCCGAGCTGACGGAACTGCTCGCCATGGAGCGGTCCTCGAAGCAGGAGCTGACCGACGAGCTCGCCAATCTGCAGGCCAGCCTCGCCGCGGCCCAGTCCGAGCGCGACAAGCTGAGATCCGCGGCCGACAGCTCCTCCGCCGCCGCCAATTCGGCCGACGGCCAGATCGCGATCATCACCAAGGCGCTCGAGAACGAGAAGGTGGTGAGCCAGAAGGCGCTGTCGCAGGTCGAGATCCTGAACCAGCAGATCGCTGCGCTGCGCCGCCAGATCGCCGCGCTCGAGGAGGCGCTCGGCGCCTCGGAAAAGCGCGACCAGGAGAGCCAGGCGCAGATCGTCGACCTCGGCAGCCGCGTGAACGTCGCCCTCGCCCAGCGCGTGCAGGAACTGTCGCGCTACCGT
>JAFKJZ010000060.1 GCA_017305815.1 Hyphomicrobiales bacterium | reverse complement strand
CTCCCGGCTCGCCGGCGGCGGCTCGGCGATGGCGCGCTGCAGGGTGGTCCGCACATTCGACAGGCTGCGATAGGCAGTGGTCATCGCCGCCAGATCCGTCGAGCGCGCCGACGGCACCCCGGCCGGATCGGCCGGCGGCGGCGTCGAAGCGGCATGGAAGAACGCTTCCGCAGCCGCCATCGCGCCGGCGAAGGCGCGCTGGATCTGCGCCGCGGGATCGCGCGGCCAGATCAGGTAGCCGAAGACCAGCACGATGGCCGAGCCGATCAGCGTGTCGACGAGGCGCTGCGGGCCGAAATCGGCCGTTCCGGGCGCCGTCATGTCGATCAGGATCAGCACCAGCGGCGTCAGGAAAGTGCACTGCATCGCATAGCCGCGCAGCCCGGCGGCCGGCACGACCAGGCCGAGCCCCGCCATGCAGGCGAGCAGCCAGAACCCCTTCGGCACGAAAGTCAGCACGACAACGCCAATGGCGACGCCCAGGATCGTGCCGATCGAGCGCTGAACGGCGCGAACGAACACCGAGCCGAAATCCGGCTTCAGCACGATCACGACGCAGAGCGGGATCCAGTAGGATCGCACGCCGCCGAGCCAGATCTGCGCCGCGAAGGCGATGGCGAGGCAGAGCGCCAGCCGCAGAGCCGTGATGATCACGTCGCGCCCCGGCGCGAGGCGGCCGACCTGGGCGAGCCGCGCATGCCAGCCGGGCCGGGCCGAAGCGGCGCTTGCCTTGCGGATCGTCTTCCCCGGAACGGCCTTCGGAGCGGAGACTTCCGCATCCGGCCAGATCTCGTCGACGAGATGATCGAGAATGCCGGCAAGCCCTTCGCCTCCGACGGTGGCGCCGGATGGACGCGCCCTGCCCCGCGCGACCGCGGTCGCGATGCCATCGAGGCGATGGCCGGCGGCGGCGAGTTCGTCCGGCGCATGGCCGCCCGCCATCAGAGCGGAGAACAGCATGCCCGTTGTGGAGAGGATGGCCGCACGGCCATCACTGGCCGGCGTGCTGCCCTCGCTGCGCAGACGCGCTTCGAGCAGGCCGGAATAGGCTTTCATCATCGCATCGGTGACATGGCGGCGCTGCTGCTCGAACGGGGTCGCGAGCGCATGGCCGGCCTTGTCCTCGGGCGGCTCGGCGGCGGCGCGCGCGAGATGCGCCAGCGCATGCAGCAGATGCGCCAGCGCCGTCCGTTCGGGCAGGTGCCGGTCGAACAGCGCCTCGATCGCGAGAAGCAGAGCGGCGAAGCCGGCGCCGCCTGCGAAAAGCAGCGCCGGGATCCAGATGGAGCTCGGGGCATGGTCGCCCGCCGCTGCGATCACGGCGAGCATCAGCATCTGCATGGCCCCGGTCGAATAGACGGCGCCATAGCCGCTGATCAGCCCGGAAAGGATGGCGACGAGAACCAGCAGCGCCAGTGTCAGCAGGCCGTGCCCCGCCACCAGCGCCCCCAGCATGAAGCCCGACATGGCGATCGGCACAATGATCAGGAAGTTGCGGAAGCGGGTGCGATAGGGATCGGACTGCACCTTGACCGAATTCAGCAGCGCGCCGAGCGACACCATGATCGCAGCCTCGACCTCGCCGGTCAGCAGGCCGACGAGCATCGGCAGCGTGACGGCGATGGCCAGACGGACCGAATGCCGCCAGGGCCACGCTGTCTTCGGATTGAGCCGCGTCAGGCGCACGAGCCAATCGGCAGGCTTATAATGCATTGGCTTTATCACCATCCTTCGCGGCCGCGCCGAGCCGCAACCGGTGGCTTCATCGATTCATCAAGCTAATCTTATAGTTGGGAAAGGCGAGCCGGGGAAAGCGCTTGCGTGCAGGCCACCGCGATCGCCCCACGCAGATGTAGCCGCCATGGCCGTCGTCAGGACAGGAAAGCAGGCGTCGGTCCGGCTTCAGCCGCCGACATGCACCCAGGCATAGGCGAGCAGCGCGACGACGCCGACCAGGATGCCGGCGAGAAAGGCCGCGGCGATCCAGCCGCCATGCGCGGTCGAGGGTGCGCGCGCCGACGTCTCTTCCACGGCCGGCCTCGACAGCGACCGGCGCTCGCGGCGCGGCGGCGCGTCCTGCTGCGCGGCGCGGCGCAGCAGCCAGTCGCCCTCCAGCGCCCGGTCGCGCTCGATGATGCGCTCGGCGACATAGTGCATGACGCAATCGGCCATGGCGTCGAGATCGGCGGTCTCGAGGATGACGGTGCGGCCGAGCCGCGTATCCTTGACGAAGCGATAGCTGCGCCGGTCGCGCGCCATGGCGACGAAGGACGTCATGTCGATCCAGAAGCGCGGCTGGCTGCCACTATCGATCTGGGCGATGAACTGGTCGTCGTCCTCCGGCACTTCCGCGAAGACGCCGCGGAGCTCGTCGGCAAGCATCTCGAGCCTGGCCCGCTCGGTATCGCGCAGTTCCGCCACCACGTCGGCACGCTCCGCCTCCGCCAGCCGAACCTTCCGGATCGCATCGGCGAGATGGCGGACGTTGGACGGCGAACCCTGCCTGCCGCTGGCGTCGTTCATCGTTGACTCCGGATGGATGCGACGGTCTCCTCGTCACCCTAGCAAATCCGACCCGCCGCCGCCCAGACGCTGGCATGGTCGAGCAGGTCGCGGTCGAAGAAGCTCGCCAGCGGCGTGGCGTGGGCGAAGGGCGGGATGCCGCCGATGGCGAAGCCGGTCGCGCCGCGCACGAAGGCGGCGTCTGGTCGCTCGATTGCCTC
>JAFKJZ010000059.1:2749-3827 GCA_017305815.1 Hyphomicrobiales bacterium | reverse complement strand
GACGGGGCCGACCGGACGTGGGTTTTCCGCGGACGACGGTGGGGGAGAAAGACGGACAAGGAGCAGGAAAAAATGGGTTACAAGGTCGCGATCGTCGGCGCCACGGGCAATGTGGGCCGCGAAATTCTTTCGATCCTCGAGGAGCGCGGCTTCCCCGCCGACGAGGTGGTGGCGCTTGCCTCCCGCCGCAGCCAGGGCACGGAAGTGTCGTTCGGCGACAAGACGCTGAAGGTGAAGGCGCTCGACCAGTACGACTTCTCCGACACCGACATCTGCCTGATGTCGGCCGGCGGCTCGATCTCGAAGGAATGGGCCCCGAAGATCGGCGCGCAGGGCTGCGTCGTGATCGATAACTCCTCGGCCTGGCGCTACGACGCGCAGGTGCCGCTGATCGTGCCGGAAGTGAACGCCGACGCCATCACCGGCTTCTCCAAGCTCAACATCATCGCCAATCCGAACTGCTCGACCGCGCAGCTCGTCGTCGCGCTGAAGCCGCTGCACGACGTCGCGACGATCAAGCGCGTCGTCGTCTCGACCTACCAGTCGGTCTCCGGCGCCGGCAAGGAAGCGATGGATGAACTGTTCACGCAGACCCGCGCCGTCTTCGTCAACGACCCGATCGAAGCGACGAAGTTCACCAAGCGCATCGCCTTCAACCTCATTCCGCACATCGACGTCTTCATGGAGGACGGCTACACCAAGGAAGAGTGGAAGGTGATGGCCGAGACCAAGAAGATCCTCGACCCGAAGATCAAGCTGACCTGCACCGCCGTGCGCGTGCCGGTGTTCGTCTCGCATTCCGAATCCGTCAACATCGAGTTCGAGAAGCCGATCTCGGCCGACGAGGCGCGCGATATCCTGCGCGAGGCGCCGGGCTGCCTGGTCATCGATAATCCGGAAGAAGACCAGTACATCACCCCCTACGAGGCGACCGGCGAGGACGCGACCTTCATCTCGCGCATCCGCGAGGACGCTACCGTCGAGAACGGCCTCAACCTGTGGGTCGTCTCCGACAACCTGCGCAAGGGCGCCGCGCTCAACGCCGTCCAGATCGCCGAGGTCCTGGTCAACCGCAAGC
>JAFKJZ010000059.1:0-2731 GCA_017305815.1 Hyphomicrobiales bacterium | reverse complement strand
TCGGCTTCGTTCTGCTTCCAATGAAAAGGGCGGCCCCGGGGCCGCCCTTTTTGCATCCGGTATCCATCTGGCGCGAAGGGCTCAGACCTCGATCTCTTCCGGCACGGTGAAGCGGCCGGTTTCCTTGTCGAGAAGGTAGAGCTCGGCGGTCGAGATGTCGAACCAGGCGCCGTGCAGCTCCAGCTCGCCGATCTCCTCCAGGCTCCGGATCCAGGGGAAGGTGCGCAGGTTTGCGATCGTCTGGCGGATCGAGGCGAATTCCATGGCGCGCTGGCGGTCGGCCGTCCCGGCCGGGTCCTCGCAGATCAGCGCCTCGGCCGGCTTCAGCAGGGAGATCCACTTGCCGACGAAATCGGTGTGACCCTTCAAGTCCGGCGGCGCGTCGCGGGCGGCGAGACAGCCGGTGATGCCGCCGCAGCGGCCGTGGCCCATGACGACGAGATCGCGCACCTTCAGGCTCAGCACGCCGAATTCGATCGCGGCCGAGGTGCCGTGGTGTTCGCCATCCGGCGTGAAGGGCGGTACGAGCGCGGCGACGTTGCGCACGACGAAGAGCTCGCCCGGGGCGGCGTCGAAGATCGTCTCCGGTGCGGCGCGGCTGTCGCTGCAGCCGACGATCATCGTTCGCGGGCGCTGGCCGGTCTCCGCCAATACCTTGTAGCGCGAACTCTCCTGCGGCAGCCGCTGTTCGCGGAAGGTCGAGTAGCCGCGCAGAAGACGGGACGGGAAATCGGGGGCCTTAGCCATCCGGTGGTGCTCCAATGGGGGCCTGACACAGCATCATGCGGTGCAGCATGATCGTAGCGATCCAATAAACGGCTTTGCCGCATGGGTCGAGAGGGTTCGCGCGCCGGGCCGGGTCGCGATGACGGCAGGGCGACGCGGCGGGCCGGGAAACGGCGTTCAGGCCCAGATCGCGATCCGTAGCCCTCGTGCGTCGCGCGCCGGCTCGGCCGGGAAGCTCTTCGCCTCGCCCTTGAGCAGGCGGCGGGCGATCAAGGCGTTCGCCGCCGCGTCGAGCAGATCGTCCGCGGCGGCGCCGCGCGGCGGGCGGACGAGGTCGTCAGCGGCAAATCCATGGCGGACCAGCAGGGCGCGGCGCTCGTCGAGCCCCGGCTGGCTGGGTCGGCTCTTCACCTTCTTCGGCAAGGTCATCGCCGCGTCGCCGTTCAGGCGCCAGAAGGCGAGTTCGGGATGGACCTCGAAGATCTGCGCCTCCAGCGCCGACGTCATCAGCGTGTCGATCTCGCGGATCCTCGGAAAGAGATGGAAGCACTGCTTGGCCACCATTCGCTGTGGCTCCGAGGTGGCGGCCGCCACCGCGCAAGCGTCGCGATAATCCTCGGTCATCACCGCGCTTCGCGACGGCACCGAGAAGACGGAGCTCTGGCGGGGGCCGAGCTTCTGGCGCACCGGCCGCTCCGGTCCGCGTCCCTCCGGGCCGATGAAATCGGGCAGGCCGATCGGCATGTCGACGGCGAGGACAGCGTCACCGGCTTCGGCAAAGAGGTCGGCGAAGCGGGCATGGACGCGGACCTCCGGCGTGAGCGGGCCGTTCGCGGCGATCGAGACGGCGATCCAGCCGGCCGGGCAGCCGTCGACGCCGACGACCCGCGCGGTCACGGGATGATCCGCACCGGCGTCAACGGCGCCAGCAGGCGGTCCTGGATCGCGGCGAGCGGCAGTTCGTCGGTACCGAGGCGGGCAGCCGCGCCGATCGCGTCGGCCACGGCGGCGGTGGCGAGGCGCAGCGCCTCAGCGTCCGAGGCGCCTTCGACGAGGCGGGCCAGGAACAGCGCGGCGAACAGGTCGCCGGTGCCGTTCGGCACGCGGCCGCCGATCGCGGCGTGGCTGGCGCGGATGGTGTCGTGGCCCGCGCCGTTGCGCGACAGCAGCAGCGTGGTGATCTCGCCCTCGGTGCCGGCGGCCGAGGTGACCGCGATGCGCGGCGTCGAGAGCGTGGTCGCGGCGGCATGCAGCGCCTCGGCCGGCAGCGAGAGATTGCCGGTCAGGAAACCGAGTTCGGTCGGGTTCGGCGTCAGGATGTCGGCGCGCGGCACGAGGTGGTCGCGGATCGCCGCCGCCGTCGCCTCCGGCACGTAAAGGACGCCGGCGTCGCCCATCACCGGGTCGCAGAGATAGAGCGCGTCGGGCCGCGCCGCCTTGACGGCATCGACCAGCCGCGCCACGGCGGCGGGCTGGCCGGGCGCGCCCATGTAGCCGGTCAGCACGGCGCCGATCTCGCCGAGCCAGGGCGCGCGGATCAGGTCGTCGATCAGCACCTCGAAGGCGGCGGCGTCCGGAACGATCCGGCTGGAACGGCCATGGCCGGGATGCCAGGGCAGCGTCACCGTCTGCACCGACCAGACCGGATGGCCGAAGCGCTCCAGCGCGAAGGCCGCGCCGCGTCCGCCGACCGCGCCGCGCACGACGGTCGAGGAGATGACGAGGATCGCGGGCTTCTTCACCAGTTCGGTCGAGACGGTCATGCGCGTGCTTCCTGCGACGCCGGCGGTTCCGGGCCGGCGGTGCGAAACTAGCCGATTCGATTCCGTTTCGCTGCTCCCGCTCCTATGCTGGCGGCCGAGCCCGACTTCCGGCATGCCGGATCGGCCGTTCCTCTGTTCCGGAAAGTCCCGCATGAAGCCGATCCGTCCGCGCCGTTCCGCTCTCTATGTGCCCGGCTCCAATCCGCGCGCCATGGCGAAGGCGCCGACGCTCGGCGCCGATG
>JAFKJZ010000058.1 GCA_017305815.1 Hyphomicrobiales bacterium | reverse complement strand
GACCGTCATCATCCCGGGCTGCCCCTTGCGGAGCTCGGAGAAGAAGCCGGTCAAGAACGGCCAGCCACCGTAGAGATAGACGATAGTCGACAACGCGAAGAGGACTAGCCCGTCACCTTGGAAGGACAGAACATCCGTAAGGCCGAGCCAATCCCGGATCATCGGCGAGAGCACCACCACCGGAGGCGTCAGGACCAAGGTGACCCAGAACCGGCGGCGGAAATCAGCGACCATGGCTCCGTGGTCGTGACCGGCGTGGTCCGAATGGCTGGACCCGGCTGCCGCAACGATCTTGGTGCCGCCGTGCCCCATCTCCCACTTCATGGTGAGGCCGCCCTTTGGCAGATCCTTTCGAAGGGTCTCGGCAGCTGCCTCGTAGATCTGGCTCCAGATGCAGAAGCGCGTGAGCGCCGCCCGGTATCCCGGGCGACGTCGCCCGCCGGCGCGGAGGACGTCGGCTTGCTGGTCCCATAGTTCGATCGCTCGCCGCCAATACGCAGGCGCCCGCGCCAGGATGGCGGGAAGCAGGAACGGGTTGCTGTCGATGACGCGCTCTGCCTCGGCGGCGTTCGCCGCGGCGTTGATCTCGCGCTCGACCGCCTTCTTGCGCCGCCCCGGAAACCCTTGAGCCGCTTGCAGAAGCGGGTCCTGCTTTCTGCGGCCCATAGGCGACCTCTACTCCGGTGCAGAAAAAAAGTTTGGCGCTGAAATATCGCGCCGCCAGAAAGTTCATTGGACCGCCGGTCCGCTGTTGGGAGGTCCTGGACTTTTGACCCACCCCCCTTATTCCGAAATCTGAAAGACGTAGCCCTAAGTGATGCCGTTCAGGCGATGCCCTAAGCCTCAGAGGCCATTCGACCGGAGAGCTCTGGTCATCGCGATGGCCTCTGCACTGTCGAGGCGGAGGCTAGCGGCGGCGAGGCTACCCCTCGCAAAGAGATCCTCGAGGCGCTGCTTGACCACGTCGTGATGCCACTTGCAGCAGCCCTGCCACATGCCCGTGTCCCAGAACCGCTCACTGTCACCACCATGCGGGATGACGTGATCAACGATGACGGCCGGCTCGACCCTGCCGACAGCCTCGCATCCCAGGCAGAGAGGGGCGCGGGCCAGGAACGTGCGCCGGGCCTTCTCCCATCGGACATTGTAGCCGCGCTCCCGCGCGCTGCCACGCCGGCGATCATACTGGCGGCTCTGCTCTTGCCGTGTCGGCTGATGCGCTGGGCGGAAGGCTGAGGGACGCTTTGCCATATCCCAAGCAAACGAAAGCCCGGCATGCTTCTCAGCATCCGGGCCATGCGTCGCCATTCGCGATGATCGGTCAGACCGTCATCTGGGTCCGTGCGGGGCAGATCCTCGGCATCGCCGATCGCCACTCGATCTCACGGGGCATCCTGATTCCTCGCTATAGCAGGATGCTCAGAAGGTCAATAGGCACGTCGATGGGATGGACGCCGCCGAACAGCCGGATCTCGATCTTGGCATAGTGCCGGCCGACGTCGAGGTCCTGCACCTTGCCCCTCGACCAGGCGAACGCGCCGCCCGTCATCTCGACCGTATCCCCGACCTTGAGCCCGCGCGGGCCGCGCCGCTGGACCGCCGTGGCGCGCGTCTCGTCGAAGTGCCCGGCCTCCTCCGCCTTGCGCAGCCGATCCACCGCCAACGCCGCCGCGCGCAACGGCCGGTCCAGCGCGCAGATGGCGCCGACGACCAGCGGCGCCTCGCGGGCGATCCGCACCACGTCGTCGGCATTGCAACCGCGGACGAACACATAGCCGGGGAACAGCGCGCATTCGACCTGCCGCACGCGCCGATGGCGAAGCGACCGCCCGCCAAACCGCACGGCGCGCGGCCAATACGCTTCCAGCCCGAGCGTCTCGATATCCCGCGCCGCCTGACGCTCAACCTTCGGCCGCGTCATCAGCACGAACCAGGGCGCGGCTGCCGCCTCAATCGCCGTCGCCGAAGCCTCGCTCGCCATCGTCATCGTGCTAGCCTCCTGCAAAACCGCCAGTGCCGCCATGGTCCAACCTGTCCAACCTTGAGAAGAAGAAAGAAGAAGGTTGGACCGAACCAACCCGTTGTTTTTGTTCGGCTGGTCCAACCTGTCCAACCTGTCCGACCTCATTCGGCCCAGACGGGATTTTCCGCCGTCGCCTCTATCGTCCGGCGAGAGCGGGACGGGGCGATTTTTTGGCCTCGGCGCGAGCCCGATCGCGCGCGTACGCGAGGCAAAAAGGTTGGACAGGTTGGACAGGTTGGACCGACCGTTGATTTCATTGATGTTTTCCGGTCCGACCCATGCCGGGCGGTCCAACCTACGTTGGACCAAAAGCGCCTATACCCCTTCCTGACGGTCTCTCTCCGGGGCGTGATCGTCGCCTTCGTTCCACTCGATCTTCTGGCCGACAGCCTGTTCGAACGCGTCGCGACACTTGTGGAGTTGCGGCAGCGCGTAGCACCATTGCCGCGCCCGTTTCATGTCTTCGTCGGTGATCCAAGGGCGGACCTTGGCGAGGCCGGGCACCAGCTTCATCATCTTCATGCCGAAGCTGGTCTTCTCGGACTTGCGCTTGACGCCGATCTTCTCGGAGACGGCGATGTAGTCGTCGAACAGCGCGTCGATCGGCACCTCGGCACCCCATTCGCTGCCGCCGCGCCTTGTCGTCCCGTCGATCAGCCGCTCCAGCCACCAGGCTTCGACCGTGTCGAGCGAGCGGAACTTCTGCTCGAGCAGCGCCTTCGTC
>JAFKJZ010000057.1 GCA_017305815.1 Hyphomicrobiales bacterium | reverse complement strand
TCTACCAGCGCCGCGGCTATGTCACCGGCCAGAACAC
The DNA here is from genome assembly GCA_017305815.1 of Hyphomicrobiales bacterium. Lineage (GTDB taxonomy): Bacteria > Pseudomonadota > Alphaproteobacteria > Rhizobiales > Kaistiaceae > Kaistia > Kaistia nematophila. Next base: position 2,729 of record JAFKJZ010000057.1, on the reverse strand, counting down.
GCTGACGGGCGAGTTGCTGCGCCTTGCCGGCTTCGCCGACATGGGCGGCAAGCTCGCCGGCAAGACAGGCGGATTCGTGCCGCTTGAGCGCATCGTCTCCTCCAGGCCGGATCTCCTGGTCGTCGCCGACCCGCATGTCGTCGCCGCCGATCAGGGCAGCGCGCTGCTGGCCCATCCGGCGCTGCGCGAGCTCTATCCGCCCGAGCGGCGCATCGCCCTGCCCGGCCGGCTGACGATCTGCGCGGGGCCGTCGCTGCCCGAAGCGATCGAGACGCTAGCGACCGAACGCGCCAGGCTGGGCGGTTCGTGATCGCATGACCGAATTTCCGTTCGACGTCCGCCTGCTGCTGCTGCTCGCCGCCATCGTCATCGACGCACTGGTCGGCGACCCCGACTGGCTCTGGCGCCGCCTGCCTCATCCAGTCACCTGGTTCGGCGCGCTCATCGGCTTCTGCGACCGGACGTTCAATCGCGACACGGCCGCTTCGGGCGTTCGCCGCGCCGCCGGCGTGGCCGTGGTGATCGTCCTCGTCGCCATCGCCTGGTTCGCCGGCGTCGCGATCGAACGCGTCCTCGCCGGCGTCCCCTATGGCGTCGTGCTGGTCCCTCTCATCACCTCGGTATTCCTCGCCAGCCGCAGCCTCTACGACCATGTCGCCCGGGTGCTGAACGCGTTTCATTCCGACGGCCTCGGGGCGGCGCGACAGGCCGTCTCGATGATCGTCGGCCGCGATCCGGACAGCCTCGACAAGGCCGGCGTCGCCCGCGCCGCCATCGAATCGACGGCCGAGAACTTCTCCGACGGCGTCGTCGCGCCGGCTTTCTGGTTTGCCGTCTTCGGACTGCCGGGCCTGTTCACCTACAAGATGATCAATACGGCCGATTCGATGATCGGCCATCGCTCCGCCCGGCATGAGGCCTTTGGCTGGGCCGCCGCCCGGCTGGACGATCTGGTCAATCTGCCGGCCAGTCGCCTTGCCGGCTTCCTGATCGCGATGGCCGCGCCCTTCGCCGGTGGCACCATCCGGCAATCCGCGCTCGCCATGCTGGACGATGCGCGCAAGCATCGTTCACCCAATGCCGGCTGGCCGGAGGCGGCAATGGCCGGCGCGCTCGGCATCGCGCTTGCCGGTCCGCGCCGCTATGGCGAGCGCCTGGTCGAGGATCCCTATCTGTACGATGCCGGCCGGCATGAGGCCGGTCCCGGCGATATCGGCCGCGCGCTGAAGGTGCTGCGCGCGGCGACGGTGCTCGGCGGCACCACCGTGCTCATGCTGTGGCTTTGGCTGAAATCCTGAGGATCGCCTCGGTATCGAGATGTTCCTCGAGGTGATCGGCGAGCCGGTCGAGCGTACGGTCGACCTCTCGTTCATAATTAAGATCAGACGTTTCCGCGCCGATCTTCGCAAGAAAATCACGACGGAAGGCGTCATCGCCGAAGACGCCATGCACATAGCTGCCGCGCACGCGGCCATCCGGCGAGACCGCCCCTTCGCCAAGTCCGTCGCGTTGCAGCCACGGGCGCGCGCAATCGGCCCCCTCGGTGCGGCCGAGATGGATCTCATATCCCGACACGGCGAGACCGGAGGCCGCGTCGCGGCCGGAGAACGGCGCCGTGGTCTTGTCAGCGGCGAGCGTGGTTTGGACGTCGAGCAGACCGAGGCCGGGCACGCTCGCAACCGGCCCTTCCAGCCCGTCGGGATCGGAAATCGTCTGTCCCAGCATCTGATAGCCGCCGCAGAGGCCGATGACACGGCCGCCGCGCCGCCGATGCGCCAGGATGTCGATGTCCCAGCCCTGCGCGCGCAGGAACGCCATGTCGGCGATGGTCGATTTCGAGCCGGGAATGAGGACGAGATCGCAGACCGGGATCGGCTCGCCCGCCCGCACCAGCACCACCGAGACACCGGGTTCCAGCGTGAGCGGATCGAGATCATCGAAATTGGCGATGCGCGGCAGGACCGGCACGGCGACCGTCAGCGTGCCCGGCCGCGCCGCCCCGCCGGAGAGATCGAGGATATCCTCCGCCGGCAGCCGGTGCGCCTCGGCGAACCACGGCACGACTCCGAGCGACGGCCAGCCAGTCGCGGCGCGGATCGCGGCGACGCCGTCATCGAACAGCCTGGCGTCGCCGCGCATCTTGTTGACGAGGAAGGCCTTGATCCGGTCTCGGTCCGCCTGCGGCAGCACGGCGCGCGTGCCGACGAGGCTGGCGATGACGCCGCCGCGATCGATGTCGCCGATCAGCACCACCGGCAGGTCGGCGGCTTCGGCAAAGCCCATATTGGCGATGTCGCCGACGCGAAGGTTGATCTCGGCCGGGCTGCCGGCGCCTTCAACGAGGATCAGGTCGGCGTCCTGCTTCAGCCGTTCGAAGCTTTCGAGGATGCTCGGCAAAAGCTCGCGCTTTCGCTGGCCGAACTCGCGCGCCCGCATGGTGCCGAAGCGACGGCCCTGCAGGATGACCTGCGAGCCGGTGTCGCTCTCCGGCTTCAGCAGGACCGGGTTCATGTGGACAGTGGGGAGCAGGCCAGCGGCGCGCGCCTGCAGCGCCTGCGCGCGGCCGATCTCGCCGCCATCCGCCGTCACGGCGGCGTTGTTGGACATGTTCTGCGGCTTGAACGGCGCGACGCGGATGCCCTTCCGGGCATAGAGCCGCGCCAGGCCGGCGACGAGCACCGACTTGCCGACATTCGAGCCGGTGCCCTGGAACATGATCGCCGCGGTCA
>JAFKJZ010000056.1 GCA_017305815.1 Hyphomicrobiales bacterium | reverse complement strand
TCCGCGCCCATGGCAAAGGAGATGCCGTGCACGACCTCGACCGGGCCGCGATCAGAGGGAAAGCGGACGGAAAGCCGCTCGACATTGAGAAGGGTCGGATCAGCCATTGCGCGGGTCCATCAGGTCACGGAGCCCATCGCTCAGGAGGTTGAAGGCGAAGCTGGTCAGGAGGATCGCCGCGCCCGGCGTCGCCGCCACCCACCACTGGTCGAAAATCACCTGCGTGCCGTCGGCGACCATCGCGCCCCATTCCGGCGTCGGCGGACGGACGCCGAGGCCGAGGAAGCCGAGGCCGGCCGCGATCAGGATGATGCCGCCAAGGTCGAGCGCCATGCGCACGATGGCGCCGGGCAGCACGAGCGGCAGCACATGGCCGAACAGCAGGCGCGGCCCGGTGATGCCCATCATCTCGGCCGCGGCGAGATAGTCGCTCTTGCGCAACGCCACGGTCTCGGCGCGGGTCTGGCGCGCATAGGCGGGCCAGGCGGTCAGCGCCAGGGCCAGCGCGCCATTGACGAGGCCGGCGCCGAGCACGGCGACGAAGGCGAGCGCCAGCACCAGCTTCGGGAAGGCCATGGCGATGTCGGTGATGCGCATCAGGATGCGCTCGACGATGCCGCCATAGAAGCCGGCGACGATACCGATGGCGATGCCGATCGGCGTCGTCAGCAGGATGACGATGGCGAGCAGCATCAGGGTCGGGCGGGTGCCGTAGATCAGGCGCGAAAGCAGGTCGCGGCCGAAGCCGTCCGTGCCGAACCAGTGCGCCGCCGAGGGCGGCATCAGTCGGTTGGCGACGTCCTGTGCGATCGGGTCGTAGGGCGCGAGCCACGGCGCGAACAGCGCAACGAGCAGGATCACCACCACCAGCCCGGCGCCGATGGCGGCCGAGGGCGAGCGGCGGGCGAATTTCGCCAGCGAAAGCCGGTTGGGGGCGACGGCGACCGTGAGCGGAAGATTGGTCATGACAGCCTCGGATCGACGATGCGGGCGAGAATGTCGGTGATCGCGTTGACGATCACGAAGCAGACGCCGATGACGAGCGTGCCGCCGAGCACGGCCGGCATGTCGGAGGCGAAGATCGCCGTCGTCATGTAGCGGCCGAGGCCTGGCCAACCGAACACGGTCTCGGTCAGCACCGCGCCCTCGAGCAGGGTCGCATAGGCGAGCGCGATCACCGTCAGCACGGTTCCGGCGACGTTGGGGAGCAGATGCGTCAACATCAGCCGCACCTCGCCGACGCCCTTGGCGCGGGCGGCGACGGCGTATTCCTTGCCGCGCTCGCCGAGCAGGCTCGCCCGCGTCAGCCGCGAGATCGAGGCGAGCGAATGGATGGCGAGCACGGTCGCCGGCAGCACGAGATGCGAGAGCGTGTCGAGGAACGAGCCCTCCTCGCCCCAGAGCGCGGTGTCGATCAGGTAGAAGCCGGTCACCGGCGTGATCGTGTAGGCGTAGATGTCGCTGAGCCGGCCGGGGCCCGCGGCCCAGTGCAGCCGCTCAGAGAAGAGCAGCAGGAACAGGAGGCCGAGCCAGAAGATCGGCACCGAATAGCCGATCAGCGAGAAGATGCGGACGAGGCCGTCGATCAGCCCGCGCGGCCGGAGCGCCGCGATGACGCCGAGCGCCACGCCGATCAGCGCGCCGAAGAGGATGGCGACGGTGGCGAGTTCCAGCGTCGCCGGGAAGACGCGGAGAATGTCGGTGAAGACCGGCTGGTTGGTCGACCAGGAGGTGCCGAGATTGCCGGTCAGGACATTGCCGACATAGGAAAGGAAGCGCTGCGGCAGCGGATTGTCGAGGCCGAGCGACTGGCGCGCCGCCTGATAGGTCGCCTCGCTCGCCTTGTCGCCGGCGAGATGCAGCGCGGGATCGGCCGGCGAAAGCTCGGCCAGCGCGAAGGTGACGACCATCAGGCCGAGCAGGGTTATCGCCAGGGTCACCAGCCAGTTGGCGAGGCCCGCGAGAAACGAAAGTCCCCGCCGGCCGCGTGGCCGACGGGGAAGAAGCTCAGGGGCCGCGAGGCGGCCGCTGGAATCCGTCAATTACTTCTCGACCCCTGCGAAATAGACCTGATCCGCATTGAGGCCCTGGATGAAGCCCTTGACGTTGTCGCGCAGCACGATCTGGTTGTTCGGCTGCAGGAGGACGACGAAGGGCGACTTCTGCTGAACCTCAAGCTGAATAGCCTTATAGTCCGCCGCGCGCTTCTCCGCATCCTGTTCTTCGACGGCGGCCTGGGTCTTGTCGGAAAGCTCCGGGATCACCCAGCCATTGCGCCAGGCCACCGTCTTGGTGCCGTCGTCGCGATTGAGCGCGAAGGCCGAGGCGTTGGAGTGCGGGTCGAAATAGTCCGGGATCCAGAACAGCAGCGCCGCCTCGTGGCCCTGCGAGCGGATCTTCGAATAGAACTGGCTGGCGACGGAGGGCTGGATCTCCAGCTTGATGCCAGCCTGCGCGAAGGTCGCCTGGATCGCCTGGGCGATGTCGGTGTAGGGCGGCTGGTTGATCACGTCGAGCTTGACGGTGATGCCGCCATCGATGCCGCCCGCCTTCAGGATGCCCTTCGCCTTCTCGACGTCGAGATGGAACGGCGTGTCGTCGAGCGAGCCGGCGAAGCCCTTCGGGATGAAACCCTGATGCACGGCCGACTGGCCCTTCAGCAGGTTCTTGGCGATGCCCTCATAGTCGACGAGGTAGCGCGCGGCTTGCCAGAGCGCCGGGTTCTTCGAATTCGGGTTGTCCTTGCTGGCGACGTTGAAGGCCAGGTAGTCGATC
>JAFKJZ010000055.1:2380-5161 GCA_017305815.1 Hyphomicrobiales bacterium | reverse complement strand
AAACTCTGTCGATGCGCCGGGTCACAGCTTCACCACTCTGCCCTCGCGCATGCTGACCTCGGCGGCGAGCGCGCTTTCCAGCGAGGTGATGGCGTCCTGCATGTGGCGCGACAGGTCGATATCACAGCGGATCGCCTTCAGGAGATAGGCCTGCTCGCGGTCGCAGAGCGCCTGGTGGCCGGGCTCGTCCTCGGTCGAGAACCATTCGTCGGCCCGCCCGAACGAACCGTCCGCCTTCAGTTCCGCATGATGGACGCGGATGCGCGCGGTCTTGGTGTGGGTGTCGACATCGTCCGACTTGGCGCCTTCGTCCATGACGATCGAGACAGCGCCCTTCGGGCTCATCACGTCCTTCACGAAGAAGGCGGTCTCGGAAATCATCGGGCCCCAGCCGGCCTCGTACCAGCCGACCGAACCATCCTCGAAGATCACCTGCAGATGGCCGTAATTGACCTGGGTCGGCGCGATCTCGTCGGAGAGGCGCACGCCCATGCCGCGCACCTCGACGGGCCTGGCGTCGGTGATCTGGCACATGACGTCGACATAGTGGACGCCGCAATCGACCAGCGGCGACGTCGTCTGCATCAGTTGCTTGTGGATGTGCCAGCTCGGTCCGGAGGACTGCTGGTTCAGGTTCATGCGCATGACGTAGGGCGGGCCGAGCTCGCGCGCCTTGGCGATGAAGCCGATCCAGGACGGATGGTGGCGCAGGATATAGCCGATGACGAGCTTCTTCCCCGTCCGCTTCGCCGCCTCGACGACGGAGCGGGCAGCCTCGGCATTGGCGGCGAGCGGCTTCTCGACAAAGACATGCGCGCCGGCCTCCATCGCCGCGATGGCGAAGGGCGCGTGGCTGTCGGTGTAGGTATTGATCGAGACGACGTCCGGCTTCAGCGCCAGCCCGGCCTCGAAGCTCTCGACGCGCGGATAGGCCTTGAGCTCGTCCGGCAGGTCGACCTCGGAGCGGTTGTACATCCCGACGATCTCGAAGCCGGGATTGGCGTGGTAGGCCAGCGCATGGCTGCGCCCCATCTGGCCAAGGCCGGCGACGAAGACGCGGAGGGGAGCATCGGTCATGTCAGGAACCTGCAATCGGAGAGGACGGGCGAAGCTTCGCGCGAAAAGTCACTTCACGGCGCCGGCGGTGATGCCGCGGATCAGCTGGCGCGAGAAGATCAGGTAGAGGATCAGCACCGGCAGGATCGCCAGCGACAGCGTCGAGAGCACCGCGTTCCAGTTGGTGACGTACTGGCCGATGAACATCTGCGCGCCCAGCGTCACCGTCTTGGTCGCCTCGCTCGGCGCCAGGATCAGCGGGAACCAGAGGTCGTTCCAGATCGGAATCATGGTGAAGACGGCGACCGTCGCCATGGCCGGACGCACCAGCGGCAGCACGAGGCGGAAGAAGATCGTGTATTCGCTGAGCCCGTCGACGCGGCCGGCATTCTTCAGATCGTCGGAGACGTTGCGCATGAACTCCGACAGGATGAACACGGCGAGCGGCAGGCCCTGCGCGGTATAGACGAGGATCAACGCCGTCAGCGTATTGACGAGGCCGGTCGCCACCATGCCCTGCAGGATCGCCACCGTGCCGAGGCGGATCGGGATCATGATGCCGAGCGCCAGGTAGAGGCCCATCAGCAGGTTACCGCGGAAGCGGTATTCCGACAGCGCGAAGGCGGCCATGGCGCCGAACAGCAGCACCAGGAAGATCGAGACGACGGTGACGATGAGGCTGTTCTGGAAATAGCCGAGGAAATCGCCCTGCTTCAGCACCGTCTGGTAGCCGATCCAGCTGAAGGTCGCGGGGCCCGGCAGTTGCAGCGGCGCCGAGAAGATGCCGGCGCGCGTCTTGAACGAATTGGAGATGACCAGGAAGATCGGGAACAGCGCCAGCAGCGTGTAGCCGCCGAGCGCGAGATGGACGAGGCCGGAGCGGGTAACCGAAGAACGGGCTTTCGACATGGCCGGCCTCAGAACTGGTAGCGGCGGATGCGCCGCTGGATGACGAAGAGATAGAGGCTGACGCCGGCGAGGATGATCAGGAACATCACGGTCGCGATGGTGGCGCCCATCGAGCGGTCGCCGACCTGCAGCTGGAAGCCGAAGAAGGTGCGGTAGAGGAAGGTGCCGAGAATGTCGGTCGATCCATCCGGCCCGGCGAGCGCCCCCTGCATGGTGTAGACGAGGTCGAAGGCGTTGAAATTGCCGACGAAGGTCAGGATCGAGACGATGCCGATGGTCGGCAGGATCAGGGGCAGCTTGATCTTGAAGAACTGCGCCCAGCCGGTGACGCCGTCGCATTCCGCCGCCTCGATCACCTCGTCCGGGATCGACAGCAGCGCCGCGTAGATCAGCATCATCGGGATGCCGATGTTCTGCCAGACCGAGACCAGCGAGACGGTGATGAGGGCGCTGCCGGGCTTGCCGAGCCACGGCCCGAAGAAGGGCTTCAGCCAGACCAGGTCCATCAGGAACGGCGCAACGCCCCAGATCGGCGACAGGATCAGCTTCCAGATGAAGCCGACGATCACGAAGGAGAGGATGGTCGGCAGGAAGATCGCCGTCCGGTAGAAGCCACGCAGCCGCAGGACCGGCAGCGACAGGAGCGCCGCCAGCGCGATGCCGATCGGGTTCTGCACCAGCATGTGGATCAGGAAGAAGACGAGATTGTTCCGGAGCGCGTTCCAGAACGAGACCGACCAGCGCTCGTCGCCGAACAGCACCTTGAAATTGTCGAAGCCGACGAAGACAGGCTGGTTGTCGACGACGTTGAACAGC
>JAFKJZ010000055.1:0-2324 GCA_017305815.1 Hyphomicrobiales bacterium | reverse complement strand
GAACAGCGACAGCCGCAGCGTCTCGATCAGCGGCAGGATCATCACCGCAGTATAGACCAGCACGGCCGGGGCAAGGAAAACCGCGATATGCCAGCGCACGGGGCGCTTGGCGACGGCGTCGGTTGCGTCGATCGTGGTCATCCGGCCCATCTCTTTCGCGGCTTGGAAATCGTCCCGGGATCCGCCACGGAGCCCGGAACGTCGATCTCGGAGAAGAAGGGCCTCACCCCACCCTCACCCGCAGGCGGGCGATGGCTTTCTTTCGGCGTCTCGCCTCAGCACGGAGGCTGATCGTGGCGCTCCCTCTCCCGTTCACGGGAGAGGGCCGGGGCGAGGGTCTTGCTAGCCTTTACTTGGCGGCCGGCTTGAACCAGGAGTCGAGGCCCTTCTGGAGCTTCTCGGCGGCCTGCTGCGGCGTATCGGTGCCGTTGATCACGTTGGCCGATTCCGTCCAGGTCTCGTTCTCGAGGTTCGGCGTGCCGCGCGACAGGATCTGGTAGGTCGAGCGGATCGTCGGCTTGCACTTCTGGCGCCAGGAGACGAATTCCTCGGCCAGCGGGTCCTGCATCTTCACCGGCGTCGAGGACAGGCTGAAGAAGCCCGGCAGCGCGTTGGCGTAGATCTCGGCGAACTCGGGCGAAGCCACCCATTCCAGGAACTTCTTCGCTTCGGCCGGATGCGCCGACTTGGCGTTCAGGCCAATGGCAAGGTCGGTGTGGTCGGAGATGTAGCACTCGTCGCCGGCCTTCTTCACCGGCGGCGGGAACGCGCCCATCTTGAACTGGGCCTGCTGGTTGAAGCCCGCGATCTCCCACGAGCCGGCCGGGTAGATGGCGGCGCGGCCGAGCGTGAACAGGTTCTGGCTGTCCGGATAAGTCTGGGCCTCGAAGCCGTCGCCCATATAGGGCGCCCACTTGGCGAGCGTCGCGAAGGGCTCGACCCACTGCGGATCGGTCAGCTTCTGCTTGCCGGCGATCAGCGCCAGACGGCCTTCCTCGCCCTTCCAGTAGTTCGGACCGATGTTCTGGTAGCCCATGGTCGCGGCTTCCCAGAGATCCTTGGTGCCCATGGCGAGCGGGATGTAGGTACCGTCGGCCTTGATCTTCTCGAGCGCCGCGAAGAACTCGTCCTCGGTCTGCGGCACGGAGATGCAGAGCTTGTCGAAAGCTTCCTTGTTGTAGATGAAGCCGTGGATGACGGCGGCGACGGGCACGCAGAACGTGTCCTTGCCGTCGTCGGTGATCCAGGCCGACTTGGCGACGGACGAGAACTTGTCGATGCCCGGCAGGTCGTTCAGCGAGGCGAGCTGGCCCTTCTGGAACAGCGCGAGCGACTTGTCGAACGGACGGCAGGTGATGATGTCGCCGGCCGAGCCCGCGTCGAGCTTGGCGCCGAGGGCGGCGTCATACTCGGTCGGAGCCGAGGGCGCGAAGTTCAGCTTGATGCCCGGGTTCTTGGCCTCGAAGGCCGGGATCAGCTTCTCCTGCCAGATTGGCAGATCGTCGTTGCGCCAGCTTTCGATCGTCAGCGTGACGTCCTCGGCGAAGGCCGGCGCGGCGAAACCCGTGCCGATCGCCGCGACCGTCTTCGCCAGCAGAATCTTCTTCAGATGGTTCATTGACCCACTCCCTTCTGGTCCGTGCGCCGCGTTGGTGCGGCCATCGGGTTATGCAGTTTCGCGTCAGCCCAGCGCGGCGAGCGCCGCACGGAGATTGCCCTGGTGGACAGCCAGCCTGGCGCCGGCATCCGCCGCATCCCGGGCGCCGGCGGCGATCAGGATGGCGGGCTTCACTTCGCCTTCGGCGGCGTCGAGCGCGCGGACGGCGTCCGCCTCGCCGACCCTGGCGATCCTGGAAACGATGCGCGCGGCGCGACCGCGCAGCTTGGCGTTGTCGGCGCGGACATTGACCATCTGCCCGTCGACGACATGGCCGAGGCGGATGGCGATCATGGTCGAAAGCATGTTGAAGGCGGCCTTCTGCGCCGTGCCGGCCGCCATGCGCGTCGAGCCGGCCAGAACTTCCGGCCCGGAATCGAGGAACACGGCGATATCGGCATGGGGGAACAGCGGAGACGAGGCGTTGCAGGCGATCGCCACGGTGGCGGCGCCGGTCTTGCGCGCCGCCGCGAGCCCGGCGAGCGTATAGGGCGTCGAGCCGCTGGCCGAGGCCGCGACGACGCAGTCATCCGGGCCGAGCCTGGCGCGCTCGATGTCGGCGACGCCGAGTTCGGCGACATCCTCCGGCCCGCCGGTCAGCGTCTCGGTCATCGCCATGCCGCCGGCCATCAGCACGAGGATCTGGCTCTGCGGCACGCTGAAGGTC
>JAFKJZ010000337.1 GCA_017305815.1 Hyphomicrobiales bacterium | reverse complement strand
TCACCGGCGCCGGCGAGCGGGCGTTCTGCGCCGGCTCCGACATCAAGGAGCTCGACACTTACGAGACGCCCTGGCAGTTCCGCAATCGCGCCGATTATTGCGACGCGATCCGCAAGCTGCTGAAGCCGACCATCGCGGCGGTGAACGGCTATGCCTTCGGTGGCGGGCTGGAGACGTCGCTCTCCTGCGACATCCGCATCGCCTCCGAGAATGCCCAGTTCGCGGCACCCGAGATCAAGCTCGGCTGGATCGGCGGCGGCGGCATGGCGACCTTCCTCGCCCATTCGGTCGGCCCGTCCAACGCGGCGCTGATGATCATGACCGGCGATCCGATCCCGGCCGAGAAGGCGCTGGCCTGGGGCCTGGTGTCGGAGGTCGTGCCGCAGGCGGACCTGCTGGCCCGCGCCCGCGCGATCGCCGACGTGATCGCCAGCCGCGCGCCGATCGCGGCCGAAACGGCGAAGCTGAACCTGCAGGCGGCTTTCACCATGCCGCAGGAGCAGGCGATCCACTACGAGCGCGACCTGCAGACCATCTGCTTCGCCACCGAAGACGCCGCGGAAGGCCGCGCCGCCTTCAAGGAAAAGCGCCAGCCCACCTTCAAGAGACGCTGATCCATGACTGCTGCCAATGTCGTCCGCTTCGTGCGGACGCGCCGCGAGGCGACCGTTCTCGCGATGCTCGTTCTTGTCTTCATCGGCCTGACCTTCGCCAGCGAGTTCTTCCTGACGGGGCGCAACCTTTCCAATGTTGCGCGCCAGATCTCTGTCGTCGGCATCGTCGCGCTCGGCCAGGCTCTGGTGATCATCGCCGGCGGCATCGACCTGTCGGTCGGCTCGGTGATCGGCCTTTCGGCCGTCACCGGCGCGATCGTCTCGGCGACAACCGGCATGCCGTCGCTTGGCATCGCCGGCGCGATCGGCATCGGCATGGCGATCGGTTTCGCCAATGGCGTGTTGATCACCAAGCTACGGATCAATCCGTTCATCACCACGCTCGGCACGCTGTCGATCGCGCGGGGCGCGGCGTTGCTCATCACCAACGGCAATCCGCAGCGCTTCGACAACTGGGCGGCGTTTCTCGGCTACGGCAAGATCGGCGGCTTGCCGGTGCAGTTTATCCTGCTCGTCGTGCTGACGATCCTCGTCTGGCTGTTCGCGACGCGGACGCGCTGGGGTCGCAACGTCTATGCGGTCGGCGACAATGCCCGCGCCGCGCGGCTCGCCGGCATCGACGTGGCGAAGACGCGCATTCTCGTCTTCACCGTCTCGGGCAGCCTCGCCGGCCTCGGCGGCCTGCTGCTCGGCGGCATGCTGACCAACGCCAATCCCAATCTCGGCCTCGGCTACGAGCTCGACGTCATCGCCGCGGTCATCCTCGGTGGTGTCGCCCTGGCCGGCGGTCGCGGCTCGATCGGCGGCGTCGTTATTGGCGCGGCGCTGATCGGCCTGCTCCGCAACGCGTTCGTCCTGCTCAATGTCTCGGGCTACTGGCAGACCATCACCATTGGTCTCGTCGTCATCCTCGCCGTTGGCGCGGACAGCCTGAACCGCCGCAGCGAAGAAGACTGAGGCGGTCGCGACCGCCGACGTCTCACCAAGTTCAACTCTGGAGGAAACCATGACTACATTCGATCGCCGCCGCTTCCTGATGCTCTCGGCAGCCGGCCTCGCCTTGCCGCTGGTGCCGCGCCTGGCGCTGGCCGAGGAAGCAGCCCTCTCCGAAGCCGCCAAGGCCGTTGGTGGCACCATCGTCGCCCAGGGCCCGGCGCCGAAGCCGCTCCGCCTCGCCGTGCTGTCGTTCCAGGGCTCGTCCTTCTGGGAAGCCGCCGATAAGGGCATCGTCGCGGCGACGGAATACCTGAAGCCGCTCAACACGGCGGTCGACTACATCCAGCTCGGCACCGGCCTGACCGCCGAGGTCATGGTCGCCGGCATCGATGGCGCGCTGACCAAGCAGTATGACGGCATCGCCGCCGTGCCGATCTTCGACGGCACCGTCGCCAAGGTGAACGAGGTGGTCGCCGAGGGCGTGCCGTTCATCTCCTTCATCGCCGACTCGGCCGAGAAGTCGAACCGCAACGTCTCGATGGGCATGCTCGCCTATGACGCCGGCGCGAAGGCGGGCGAGTTCATCGCCAAGCAGACCGGCGGCAAGGGCAAGATCGCCGTCATCACCGGCTATCTCGGCGCGGCCCAGCACGACGCCCGCATGAACGGCGCGCTCGACCTCATCAAGAAGAACTACCCCGACATCACCATCGTCGGCCCGTTCGAGTGCAAGGACGACGACGCCACCGCCTATTCGCAGGCGACCGACGTCATGACCTCGAACCCGGACCTGTCGATCATCTACGTGACGGCGGGCGGTTCGGAAGCGGCGGCCAAGGCGGTGCGCGACGCCAAGGCGACCGGCAAGGTCGGCGTCGTCGGCTACGACAACCTGCCGGAGAAGCAGCAGTACAAGGACGGCGGCGAGATCCTCGCGCTGATCGATCAGGCGCCGGCGCGCCAGGCCTTCGACAGCATCGTCATGCTGCACAATATGCTGGGCTTCGGCGCCACCTATCCGGCCGAGATCGCGATCGATGCCCCGGTCGTGCTCGGCAAGGGCGCCAAGACCTGAGCCTCCGGCGCTTTCGCCCCATCGCAAACTCCCTCTCCCGTACGCGGGGGAGGGTTCCAATCCCCAATCCGAGATCCCCATGACCGACTGCCTTCTCTCCGCCCGCGGCATCGCCAAGTCCTTCGACCAGAACCGCGTCCTGCACGGGGTCGATTTCGATATCTCGGCCGGGCAGGTCGTGGCGCTCCTCGGCGAGAACGGGGCCGGCAAGTCGACCTTCGTCAACATCCTCTCCGGCGCGCTGCCGCGCGACGGTGGCACGATCGCCTGGAACGGCGCGGAGACGGTGTTCCGCGACACTCGCTCGGCGCTCGATGCCGGCATCATCCATATCCACCAGGAGCTCTCGCTGATCTCGTCGCTGTCGGTGATGGAAAACCTGTTCATCGGCGACTACAGGACCGGCAGGTCCGGCTTCATCGACCGCAAGTCTCTGGCCGCCAAGGCGCGCGAGCTACTGGCGCGGGTGGGCGCCGCGCATATCGATCCGCGCGTCGAGGCCGGTTCGTTGTCGACCGCCGAGCAGCAGATCGTCGAGATCGCCAAGGCGCTGGCGCGCAATGCCCGCCTGCTCATCCTTGACGAGCCGACCGCCTCGCTGACGCCGCATGAGGCCGAGGCGCTGTTCGCGATCGTGCGGGACCTCCGCGCCCATGGCGTCGCCATCATCTTCATCAGCCATCGCTTCGACGAGGTGTTCGCGATCTCCGACCGGGTCGTGGTGCTGCGCGATGGCCGCGTCGTCGGCGATCGGCCGGTGGCAGAGACCACCCGGGCCGGCATCATCGCCGACATGACCGGGCGCGCCTTCACCTTCGATGCGCTCGATGCGCCCGCTATCGCGGCCGATGCGCCGATCCGGCTGAAGGCCGATGCGATCGCCGACAAGGGCCGCGTCGGGCCCGTCTCGTTCGCGCTTCGCAAGGGCGAGATCCTCGGCATTTTCGGCCTGGTCGGGGCAGGGCGCACGGAGCTCCTGGAACTGCTCTGCGGCATGCGGCCGCTCGCTGCTGGCTCGATCTCGCGACCGGACGGCGTCGTGCCGGGGAATGCCACCGAGGCGTGGCGAAGCGGCCTGGCGCTGCTCCCCGAAGGCCGCAAGACCAACGGCATCCTGCCCAGCCTGTCGCTGGCCGAGAACGTCGCCGTGGCGAAGCGGCAGAAGAGCAGCGGTATCCTCGACCTCGGCGCCGAAAAGTCGCTGTTTTCCCGCTTCCGCGAGGCGCTGGGCATCGTCAGCGAGGGGCCGGAGCAGCCGATCCGGCGCCTGTCCGGCGGCAACCAGCAAAAAGTGATCTTCGCCCGCTGCCTCGCCTCCGAGCCGGATATCCTGTTCCTCGACGAGCCGACGCATGGCGTAGATGTCCGCACCAAGGCGGACATCTACAGGCAGATCCAGGATCTGGCGAAGAAGGGCATGAGCGTCGTCTTCGTCTCGTCGGAGCTGCCGGAAGTGCTGGCGCTCGCCTCGACCGTCATGGTGCTGTCGCGCGGCCGGCAGACCATGCTCGCAGCCAACCAAGGGTTGACCGAGAACGACGTCCTGACCGCCGCCTTCGCCCAGGCCTGACCGCGAGCTTCGCCTGGGAAGAGCCCGCCGCAGTCCCGAACATCGCTCGCGGCGGTGCTGGCAGAGCGTTGCCAGTTCCGCTACCTTTGCGCGGCAAAGTTCGCGCATCCGAAGCTGCCTTCTCGAAGGCCGGCGCGGCGTGTGGAGCGGTGGAGACGGTTGGTTGGACGCGAGCATCTGTTCGAGGATTGCGCAACTCTATGATGCTTCGGATGTCCTGGTCGCGGTCTATGACGGCTTCGACCGGCTTCGCTATGCCAATCCGGCCTTTCGCGCCGCCTATTTCGTCGAGGCGGACGAGGCGCCGACCTGGGCGGAGATCATGCGCCGCAACCATGCGCTCGATCGCGGCACGGTTCTGCGTGTCCCTGATCTTGAGTCCTGGCTGACCTCCACCCTGTCGCGTCGCGGTAAGACGGGTTTTCGCGCCTTCGAGACGGACCAGCATGACGGACGCTGGCTCTGGATGACGGAGACGGTCGAAGGCGATGGCTGGATGCTCTGCATCGCCAGCGACATCAGCCACATCCGCGCCGACGAGCGCTCGGTTCGCCAGGCGCGCGACGTCGCCATCAAGGCGTCCTACACCGACGACCTGACCGGCGTCGCCAACCGGCGATTCCTGACCGCCCGGATCGAACAGATCCTTGCCGATCACCATGTCTCGCCCCAGCATGCCGGCTGCCTCGCGGTGATCGACCTCGACAATTTCAAATTGGTCAACGACCGCTTCGGCCACCAGACCGGCGACCTTGTGCTGCAGGACTTTGCCAGCAAGATCCAGGGCCAGCTGCGGCGGTCGGACTGTTTCGGGCGCATGGGCGGCGAGGAGTTTGCGCTGACTTTCCCGGATACGCCGCTGGAACACGCCAGGCTGATGCTGGAGCGGATGCTGACCGTTGTGCGCCTGTCGAAGCCGCTCGCCAACTATCCCGACTTTTCCTACACTTTCTCCGCCGGCCTCACGTCGAGCCGTCCGGACGACGTGTTGAGCGACTTCTACCGGCGCGCCGACGATGCGCTCTACCGGGCCAAGGTGTCCGGGCGCAACCAGGTCCAGGCCTCGGACGGCTCGATCGATTGGGCCGAAGCGCGTTAGCCCGCAATTTCCAGACAATCGCCGATATTTCTAGCCTTTCGGCTGAGGGCTTGATCTTCACGGCCTCGAAATGGAGCTTCTGATGTCCGGTGTTCTCTTGTTCGACCTCGACGGGACGCTGCTCGATATCGATCACCTGCACTACGAGGCCTGGCGGCAACAGGTCGCCCGCCTCGGTGTCGCGCTCGACCCGCAGCGCTACCGGACACAGGTAATGGGCTTTCCGAACGAAACCATTCTCGCCGATCTCGTGCCCGCGCTTTCCCGCGAGGAGGGAGCGGCGCTGGTCGAGGCGAAAGAGGTACTCTTCCGCTCGCTGGCGACCGACCTCGTGCCGGCCGAAGGGCTGCTCGATTTCCTCGGCTGGGTCGACAATACCGGCGCGCGCTACGGCGTGGTCACCAACGCGCCGCGTCCGAATGCCGAGCAGGAACTCGCCGGCATCGGCCTTGCCGAACGGTTCGCGACGGTGGTCATCGGCGATGAACTTGCCCACGCCAAGCCGCATCCGCTGCCCTATCTCGTCGGGCTGGAGCGCCTAGGCGGCTCGGCCGCGCACAGCGTCGCCTTCGAGGATTCGATCTCCGGGATCCGCGCCGCCGTGGCTGCGGGGCTTGCCGTCGTCGGCCTTACGACGGGCCTGCCGGCCGAACGGTTGCTGCAGGAGGGAGCGGGGCTCGCCATCCCGCATTTCGACGATCCGCGTCTCCGACCGTTCGTCGCCGCCTGCCTGGAGGGCGTCCCGGCCTGACCGAGCCGCTTCAGGCCGAGGCTCGCATCACCAGCTTGCCCTCGAGACGTAGCTGCTGCGGCGGCCGATCGCCGTCAGCGGCATCCTCGCTCTCCACGCGCTCCAGCAGGATCGAGACGGCGTTCTGGGCGAGCTGGTCGAAATCCTGCGCCACCGTCGTCAGCGGCGGGCAGCCATAGCGGCTGTGCGGCTGGTCGTCATGGCCGGCAATGCGGATGTCGCAGCCGGGTTCGCGGCCGATGCGGAGACCATGCTGGAAGGCCGCGGCCATGACGCCGACGGCGCAGCGGTCATTGGCGCAGAGAACCGTGCGGGTCGGGAAGCCCGGCCCCCGCAGGACGCGCTGCGCTTCCTCGAAGGCTATATCCTCGAAGCGCCAGTCATTCTTGGCCGTCACCGCCACCACCTCGGGCTTGAGGCCGAGGCGCTGCATGGTCGTGACATAGGCCAGCTTGCGCTCTGGCCCGTTCTGGTTGACGGCCGGCATGTCGAAATAGGTCGGCGCGTCGCCGCTGCGGCACAGATACTCGGTGATCAGCGGGACGCTCTGGAAATTGTTGGTGCCGACGAAGGGCGTGTCCTCGTCGAGGCTCGAATCAAGGAAGACCATCGGGATTCGCGCCCTGAGGCTGCGGATCAACTGCTGGTCGGAGTGGACGCCAAGCGGGGCTACGATGGCGCCGGCGATCTTCAGCGACAGCAGCGTCTCGATCGAGCGGGCCTCCAGCTGCGCATCGCCGCGCGACGAAAGCACGATCGCGAGGTAGCCGCGCTCGACGCAGCGCATCTCGATCCGGCGCACCAGTTCGGAGAAGAACGTGTCGGCCGTGTCCGGCACGATCAGGCCGACGATCTTCGGCCGCTTCTTGTTCAGGTTCACCGCGAAGAGGTTGGGGCGGTACTCGTATTTCGCCAGCGCCTTCTCGATCTGCGCGCGGGTGGATTTGCGCACGCTGTCGGGGTCGTTGAAATATTTCGAGACCGTCGGTCGCGAAATGCCGCTCAGCGCCGAGAACTCCGCCATGTTCTTGATGGTGCGATCGGTCATTCGCGTTCTTTCAACTTCAGGCTCTGGCGGGGCATGCAGCCGTGCTTCACGGCGGCCGAGATAGACGTCCCGTCGACGCGTCGAGACGCCTTGCCGAATTTTCGGGCAAGGCCGGACGGGAGACGTAAAGGCAGACTAACAGACTGCTTTACGCGTGCAAATTTCCAAGTTGACGTACTGGGGCGGAATGTTAGCCTCCGGTAAGGGTTGCGGGACCGGGAGGAGGCGGGGGACTGAATGTCTCGCGCGCGGGCCCAAGCCAGCACGCATCATCGACGAAGCGCCGAAACCGGACGGACGTTCCGGCGGCCTGCTCCGTCGTGCGACCGGGGAGGGTCAGCATGAGCCGTGATCTCAAGGGAAAAGTCGCGCTGGTTACCGGCGCGAGTTCAGGCATCGGCCGCGCCATGGCGCGCATGTTGGCCGGGCAGGGGGTGCGTCTCGCGCTCGTCGGCCGTTCGGCGGAACGTCTTCAGGCGGTTCGCAGCGAATTCCCGGATGCCGAGGCGCTTGTCATTGCCGCCGACCTGACCAAGCCGGCCGAGGTCGAGCGCACCATCGCCGAGACCGTCGCCCGCTTCGGCCAGATCGACATCCTGCTGGCCAATGCCGGCCTCTATCTCTCGGGCGATCTCGTCGACGGCAAGGCCGACGATTTCGACGAGGTGATCGGTGTCAACATCAACGCCGTGTTCCGCGCCGTGCGCGCGGTCTTGCCCGGCATGATCGAACGCGGCTCGGGCGAGGTGATCGTCACCAGCTCGGTCGCCGGCCATCAGGCGATTCCGTGGGAGCCGGTCTACAGCGCCACGAAGCATGCGGTGCAGGCCTTCGTGCATGGCGTCCGCCGCCAGGTCGCGCCGCACGGCGTGCGGGTTGGCGCCGTCGCGCCAGGCGTCGTTCTGAACGAGCTCTGGGGCTATTCCGACCCGGGCGTGATCGCCGCCAAGGCGGCGGCGCGGGAGGGACTGCTGTCCGAGGACATCGCCGACGCGGTGCTGTTCATGTTGACCAGGCCGGCCAATGTCACGATCCGCGATCTGGTCATCCTGCCGCAGAACCAGGACATCTGATCCGCTTTTCGCGGCCGGGACGCGGTGGGCAACGCTCGCCGCGCAAGGTGGCCGGCTCGGAATTGGCGGGAATCTGCCAATTCCGCTTGGGTATGCCCTAGAGGCAGGCGTGCAAACTTAGCTTGCGTAAAATATCGGATTGACCTCGTCGAAGCGCGCATCTAGGCTTCCCTCAACAAATAAGAAATGGGAGGGCTTGGCTCTGCGGAGCCATCAGCCGGATTTGCTGGATTGGTCTCGGCGTTGCCTGTGATAGGGCGCGATCAGGATTATTTTGTCTGACGTTTGATGCGTCAGTCTGTGACGTTGCTTGCCGAAATTCTTCGCTATTCGATTTTCAGTTCCGGCGCGCATGGCGCGCCAGCGCCCAATCAAGGTCGCATCGGTCGCCGCAGGCGCCGTTGCCGGCCGAGACCATCCGCACGAACAGTCCCGAAGAAGGGCGTCGGCGGATGAACCACCGTTGCTAGGCAACAGCTTGCAATTCAAGGCAAACACGAGGGAACGCCATGAAGAGAATCGTTACTGCACTTGCGGCTCTTGCTGTCGGGGCGACCGTCCTGACCAGCTCGATCGCGGCCCACGCCCAGGACAAGAAGTTCACCGTCGCCCTGATCCCGGGCCTGACGACGGACGGCTTCTACATCACCATGCGCAAGGGCGCCGAGGCTGCGGCCAAGGCGGTCGGCGCCGAGCTCGTCTTCCAGGGCGCGCCGGAATTCAACCCGGTCCTGCAGGTTCCGGTGCTTGACGCCATCATCGCCCGCAAGCCCGACGCGATCCTGATCGCCCCGACCGACAAGGTCCAGCTGGTCGAGCCGCTCAAGAAGGCCCAGGCGGCCGGCATTCCGGTCATCACCGTCGATACCTTCATCGGCACCGGCAACTATCAGACCGGCGCCGGCGATGCCGACTTCCCGCTCGCCTACATCGCCTCGGACAACGTGCTCGGCGGCCGCATCGCCGCCCGCTCGCTCGCCAAGGCAATCGGCGAAAAGGGCAAGGTCTTCGTTTCGAACGTCAAGCCGGGCGTCTCGACGACCGACCAGCGCGAAGAAGGCTTCAAGGACGAGATGAAGAACTTCCCGGGAATCGAAGTCCTGGAAACCCAGTTCAACGACAACGACTCGAACAAGGCAGCCTCGCAGCTGCAGTCGGTCTTCGCCCGCAACCCCGACCTCGCCGGCGTCTTCGGCGCCAACCTGTTCTCGGCCCTCGGCGCCGCCAATGGCGTCCAGCAGGCCGGCCAGACCGGCAAGGTCAAGGTCGTCGCCTTCGACGCACCGCCGTCGATCGTGGACAACATCAAGTCGGGCCTGGTCGATATCGCCATCGCCCAGCATCCGGCTGAAATCGGCTACTACGGCCTGATCTCCGCCTTCGCCCATCTCACGGGCCAGTCGATCCCGGTCTCGATCGGCACCGGCTTCACCGTGATGGACAAGGATAACGTCGACAAGCCGGAAATCGCGCAGTTCATCTACAAGGATTGAGCCGCCGGCGCCGTCGGGCCACCGGTCCGGCGGCGCTCCCCTTCTGTTCGATACCTGTTACGGAGTGGCGCATGTCCGCCCATACGTCTACGGAATCGCGCGCGGACCCCACCCAGTCCCGGTCACGTCAGCTGATCGTTCGCATTGCGGCCCTGCGCGCCTGGCTGTTCCTCGCTCTGCTGCTGATCTTCTTCGAGACATGGTCCCGGGTCAGCTATGGCCAGACCTTCCTGTTCTCGGCCTATAACGCCCAGTCGATCGCGATCTTCGCCGTCGCCCCCCTGCTTCTGGCGCTCGGATCGACCTTTGTCATCATTTCCGGCGGCATCGATCTTTCGGTCGGCTTCATCATGGGCCTTGCCGCCGTCATCGCGGCGCATGCCACCAATCTCGCCGGCCATTCGCTGCCGCCCTTCGCGGCGATGCTGGTCGGCATCCTGGCCGGCCTCCTGGTCGCGCTCGGACCGGGCTTCGTCAACGGCTTCCTGATCTCCAAGCTGAAGGTGCCGCCCTTCATCGGCACGCTCGGCATGTTCGGCGTGGCGCGCGGCGTCGCCTTCCTGCTTGCCGGCGGCACCACGGTCCCAGTCGCCAATGCCTGGTTCGCCTCGCTCGGCAACGGTCGCATCTTCGGCATCCCCGTCATCGTCGTCATCACGATCCTGTTCGTGCTGCTGATGCACTATGTCCTGTCGCAGACCCGCTTCGGCCAGCACACCTATGCCATCGGCGCCAACGAGCAGGCGGCAATCCGCTCCGGCATCAACGTGCCGCGCCATATCCGCAAGCTCTACCTCCTCTCGGCGCTCTGCGCCGGCCTCGGCGGCGTGCTCTACGCGGCGCGCTTCACGGCAGGTGCGGCGCAGGCCGGCGAACCATTGCTGCTCGACTCGATCGCTGCGGTCGTGATCGGCGGCGCCAGCCTGTTCGGCGGCTCGGGCACCATCCTTGGCACGGTTGCCGGCGCCCTGGTGATCGCTGTGATCCAGTACGGTCTCGTCTTCATCAATGTCGAGCCGTTCTGGCAGTTCGTCGCCGTCGGCGTCGTCATCATCATCTCCGTGCTCGTCGACCAGACGCAGCGCAAGCTCGGTGGGGATCGCTAGATGTCCGTGCAAACCAGACTGCCGTCCCAGGAGCCCGTGCTCGACGTCCGCTCCGTCTACAAGCGGTTCGGCGGCGTGGAGGCCCTGAAGGGGGTCTCGATGTCGCTCTACCCCGGCGAGGTCGTGGCGCTTGCCGGTGACAACGGCGCCGGCAAGTCGACCCTGATCAAGACGATCTCCGGCGTGCATGGCCCCGATGGCGGCGAAATCCGTTTCGGCGGCGAGGTGGTCAACTTCGCCACGCCTGAAGCCGCCCGCGCGCATGGCATCGAGACGATCTACCAGGACCTCGCGCTCGCCGATAACCTGTCGATCGGCGCCAACATCTTCCTCGGCCGCGAGCCGATGAAGCGCGTCTTCGGCTTCATCCCGGTTCTTGACCGGCCGGCCATGGCGAAGGCCGCGAAGGAGACGATGGCGCGGCTCGATTTCCATGTGAACCGGCTCGATGCGCCGGTCGGACGGTTCTCGGGAGGGCAGCGGCAGGCGGTGGCGATCGGGCGGGCGATCTACTGGAACGCCCGCGTCCTGATCATGGACGAGCCGACCGCGGCGCTCGGCGTGCCCGAGCAGCGCAAGGTCGTGTCGCTGATCCAGAACCTGAAGGCGCAGGGTCGGGCGATCATCTTCATCTCGCACAATCTGCAGGACATCTTCGCGGTCGCCGACCGCATCGTCGTCCTGCGTCGCGGGTCGCTCGCCGGAGAACGCAAGATCGCCGACACCAACCCGGACGAGATCGTCAAGCTGATGGTCGGCGGCTGAAATCGACCTCCGGCACCGTTCGACTTCCAGCCTGTGGCGGCCGCCTTCGCGCGGCCGCCATTTTCGTCCGGATGTCGCGTCAGAGGCTGTCCAGCACCGCCTGCGCCGTGCGGACGTCGGTCACCAACGCATTGACGAGCCCGGCCCGGACGGCGCCGAGGATCGCCGGCACCTTGCCGGCCGAGACAGCAACACCGATCACCAGCGGCGTGGCGCGCAGTTGCGACGGCGAGATGGCGATCAGGCGGTCCTCACCCTCCCAGGGCAGGGCATGGCCTTCGACATCGAAATAGTGGCGGACGACGTCGCCGGCGGCGTGGGCGAGCGCCTGCTCGTGCGGCGTCGCCGAGGAGGGGCCCTCGGCCGTATGCGTCAGGCCGATGCCGACGAGCGCTGCGTCGAGCCTTTCCCAGAGCGCGACGTTCTCGCGGATGATCGGATCGCTCAGGAAGGCGTCGCGGGTCTCCGGCGAGGGCAGGTAGGGCGCATGGATGAAATGTGGCGTGCCGGCCATCTGCTCGGCGGCGAGGCGGACGAACTCGTTGATCTGGAAGTGCGCGGCCGACTGCTGCATGCCGCCGGTCGCCGGCACGGTGATGACGCCGGGAAGGCTCGGCAGGCCGGCCTGGATCACCTCGCGGATGGCGCGGCCCCAGCCGATCGCCAGCACCGAATCCTGTTTCAGCCCGGCATCGCGCAGAAGATTGCCGACCGGGGCGGCGAGAGCCGCCATGACGCCCGCCTCGGGTGCATCGACCACCGCCGCCTGCTTCAGCCCGAGCGCCTCGACTAGCCGCTGGTTGAGCTCTTCCGGCGTCGCGATGTCGGGGATCTCGATCCGCACGATCCCCTCGTCGCGCGCGCGCCGCAACAGCCGGGAGATCGTCGCCGCCGAGACGTTCAGCCGACGCGCGATCTCGACCTGCGAGAGGTCGGCCTCGTAGTGCAGCTTGGCGACGGTGTGCAGCATCGTGCGGGTCGCAGCGGTGTCCTGGGATGACGAAGAGGACAGCTTGAAATTCCTTTCTGAAAGATGATACACATACACGCATCAGCTTGAGGGAGCCACCGCAGAGACGCCGCGTGCTCGAACCGCCAGCCTTCCGTGCATAGTCCATTCGGGCAGGGGCGGTCCATAAAAGCGACGGGCATCGGCAAGGGATCGGGATTTCGCCGCCAGTTGCGGTAGAATGGACCGGTTCGGTGGCTTGAAGAACTTCGCCAGCGCCCGGCAAGGCCGGTGCCCAAAATCGGACCGCGCAGCATGACCCGTATGTCGACATCGGAATTCCGTGGCTACCAGCAGATCTGCGGGCGCGACGGCGCCATGATGGTGATCGCCTGTGACCAGCGCGGCGGCATGCGCACGCTGCTCGCGGCGTCTCCGGAAGAACAGGCGAAGATCAGCAACGACATGCTGGGCGAGACCAAGTCGGACATCACCCGCTATCTCGCCAACGAGGCTTCCTGCGTGCTGCTCGACCCGCTCTGCGCCGTGCCGCATGTGATCGAGAATGGCTCGCTGGCGCGCGATACGGCGCTTCTGATCGGCCTCGACGCTTCCGGCTGGAACACCTCGCCCGAGGGCTATCGCCTGTCGACGCTGGTGCCGGGCGTCACCGCCCGCCGCGTCCGCGAACTCGGCGGCACGGGCGGCAAGATCATGGTCTATCTCCGCGCCGACAGGCCGGAGGCGAACACCGCCAATATTGAGATCCTGCGCCAGTCGATCGAGGATTTTTCCCGCGAGGACCTGCTGCTGGTAGTCGAGTTCCTGACCTACCAGCTCGAGGGCGAGAGCAAGGAAGACTACAAGGCGAAGACGCCCTGGCTGATCGAGGAAGGCGTGCGCATCTCGCTGGAACTCGGCGCCAAGGTGCTGAAGATCCCCTATCCGGGCACGGCGGAATCCTGCGCCAGGATCTCGGCCATGGCCGGTGACGTGCCCTGGGCCGTGCTCTCGGCCGGCGTCGACCACGAGACCTTCCTCGGCCAGGTCGAGATCGCCATGCAGAACGGCGCGTCGGGCGTGATCGCGGGCCGTGCGCTCTGGAAGGACTGCATCCATCTCGACCGGGACATCCAGCGCGAGCGGCTGACGACGATCGCCGTGCCGCGCCTGCGCCAGATCCAGGAAGTGCTGGCGCGCTATTCGGCCCAGGCGCGCAAGGCGGCCTGATCCAATCATCTCACGGCGACCGGGTGCATCATGCCTGATACGTCAACAGCCATCGGCATCGACATCGGCGGGACCAACCTCCGGGCCGCCCGCGTTTCCGCCGCGGGTGAGATCCTGGAGCGGGTGTCCGAGCGGATCGACCGCGACGCCGACACCGCCATCGGCCGCATCATCGAACTGGTGCGCCAGCTCGATCGTCCGGACGTCACGTCGATCGGCATCGGCGTGCCGGGCCGCGTCGACGCCCGGCGTCGAACCGTGCTTTCCGGCGGCTATCTGAACCTCGCCGGCGCGGCGCTGGCCGAGAGGGTCGAGGCGGCGACCGGCAAGCCGGTCATCATCGACAATGACTGCAACATGGCGCTCGTCGCCGAGATCGCCGTCGGCGCCGGACGCGGCCGCGAGAACGTGGTCATGTTCACGATCGGCACCGGCATCGGCGGCGCCATCGTCCAGGAAGGCCAGATCCTGCGCGGGCGCGGCACCGCCGGCCAGCTCGGCCACATCACCGTCGATGTCCATGGCGCGGCCTGCGTCTGCGGCCGTCGCGGCTGCGTCGAGACGACCAGTTCGGGCACGGCGCTCGCCCGCCATATCCAGGAAGCCGGCCTACCGGCCGATACCACGATCGACGACATTTTCCGCCGTGCTGCGAAAGGCGGCCAGGCTGCCCGCCAGGTGCTGGACGCCTGGGCCGGCCCGCTCCGCGCCGCGATCGACAGCGCCTCGGCCGCCTTCGATCCCGACCTCGTGCTTCTCGGCGGTGGTCTCGGCAAGGCTGCCCACAAGGCGCTGCTCAAGATCCCGGCGCTGGCGCCCTGGTATCAGTATCCGGTGCTGGCGGCCGAACTCGGCGACGATGCCGGCGTCATCGGCGCCGCCGTCTGCGCGCTGATCGAGCATCGCGTGCCGCTCCCACCGCCAGCGCTCGCAATGCCCGCTGCGCCGAACCTGCTCGAGCGGTCCGCGTGACTTCATGAAGCGCGCAGTCCTCGTCAACGGCATCCCCGCCACGGGAAAGAGCACGGTCGCCCGCGCCATTTCAGGTCGGACCGGCTGGATCATCCTGACGCTCGACACCATCAAGGAGCCGTTCTTCGATCAACTCGGGGTCGGTGACCGGGAATTCAATCGCGCGCTCGGGCGGGCGAGCTATCACGCCATCTGGTCGATCATCCGCGACGCGCCGGATGGCTCGAGCTTCATTATCGACGCCTGGTTCGGCTTCCAGCCGCGCGAGGTGCTGGAGGCGCACATCGAGCGAGCCGGCGTCGAGGCGACGGCGGAGATCTGGTGCCATGCGCCGGGCGAGGTGCTGGCGAAGCGCTATGGCGACCGGCTCGACCAGCGCCATGCCGGCCATCCCGGCGCCGCGTTCATTCCGGAGTTGATCGAACTCGCCAAGCGCGCCGCGCCGGTCGATCGCGGTCCGCGCTTCGACGTCGACACCACGCAGCCGACCGATATCGAGGCGATCCTCGCCTGGCTCAAGCCGGCGCTGAGGCTGGAGTAGCCCCTAGGCTGCCCCAGTCGTCTCCACCCCGACGCCGAACTCCCGCCGCATCCCCAGGATCCGCCGCACGAAGATCTGCGTGTAGAGGCCGGGTCCGCTCGAATAGGTGCGCCAGCCGCCGTCGACGGCGATCGCGCCCTCGCGCACCCGGCTCCATTCGGCGCTCGCGTGGTAGCGGTCGCGGAAGGCGGCGTCGCTCGAGCTGAAATAGGTGTTGCGCTGGCGGAGCGAGGCGTGCGGCAGCCGTTCCGTCACCGTGATCGGATTGGCGAGCGCCAGCGCCGCGCGCGCTGCGTCGACATCGCCGCTGACGGCCAGCGCCTCGCCATAGCGCAGATGCGCGTGCACATACATGAGACCGATCTCGCGGCCGAAGAAGGCGGCGGATTCGGCGCGCCGGAACAGCGTCTCGACGCCGCCATGATAGGCGACGGGCTTGTCCATCAGCCGCGCCCCGTCCGGGTCGAGCAGGTGTTCGCGGATCAGTTCCAGATGGCTGCGGGTCTGCGCGGCGGTGAACAGGCCGCCGAGGATCGCCTGCGTCATCGGGATCAGTGAATAGGAAAGCCCCGTGCGCCGGTCGGTCGGGTGCAGCAACAGTTCGACCCGGTCATGCCCCGGATCGAACAGGCCATAGCCGGCGATGACGCCGTCGCGGATCAGGTAGTGGTTGACGTCGCCGCGCATGACGCCGGCGAGCGAGGCAAGCGCCGCCGCCTCCGCCGGGTCGCCGGCTCTCTCCAGGATGGCGGCGTAGCGGCTCACCTGCTCGTAGAGCAGCGCCACCGTCCAGCTCGACACCATCCAGTCACGCAGATGCGGATCGGCCGGCTGGAGCGAGTCGTTCCAGTCGCCCTCGCCATAGCGGATCAGGTGCGTGCCGGGAATGAAGCGCTGCCGCACGGTGGCGAGCAGAAGCTCGACATGCGCGCGGATCGTGCCCTGTTCCTCGGTCGGCTTCAGGTCTTCGTCGCGGCGCCAGGGCAGGCGGACGTCGAGAATGGCGAGGTCGCCGGTCGCCTCGATATAGTCGCAGAGCGCCTTCAGCGGCCAGACGACGATATCGCCATGTGCGTCGCCGGCGCGGATGTTGGAGTAGGGCGGCAGCATGAACCATTGCGGCCAGTCGCCCCGCGTCTTGTACTGCTCGGCAAACAGCGTTCTCAGGATCTCGCGCGCGGTCCCGTCGTGGCGGAGCGCCAGCATGAATTCGAGCGGTCCCTGGCAGACATCGCGCGTGCCCCAGGCAGCGCCCGTATACTGCTCCAGTCCGTGCGGAACGGTCAGATGAACGATGGCGTCATGCGCCAGCCACGGGAGTATCGTTGCCTCCGCCGCAAGTCGGTCCGGGTCCGTCGCCTCGGGCAGCGCGCGCAACAGGCCGCTCCAGAAGGCTCCGGCCGGCTCGAGCAGCGCCGCGTCCTCGACGCCGGCGGCGAAGCGATCGGCAAGGCGGGCGGCCTCGGCCGCGTCGGTCATCGAGCCGACGACCGCGAAGGTGAGCTCGGTGGCTGCCTCCGTCCGCAGCGCGACATAGGGGCCGCCGCGCGCGACACCGTCCTCGTAAAGCAGCTCGTCGCCGCCGACCGCCTCGACGGCCTGCGGCGTGCTGGTGACGAGATGGTAGACGGCGTCGGGAAAATTCTGGCCCCAGAGCCAGTCCTTGCCGGGTTGGAAGGTGATCCGCTTCGCCGCCGCGTCGATGGTGATGCTGCCGCTCTGTTCATACTCGCGCTCGCCGAGGACGAGGTGGCCGAACACGAGCAGGCGCGCCGGGGTGCCCTCGACCGCGACGCGCCATTGCATGGCCGCGTCGGCGCCGGAGGCGATGGCCGAGACGGTCACGGTGCGGTCGGCGAGGCGGTAGATCCAGCGGCAATCGCTGAGCCCCATGTCGAAGGCGGATGGCACCGAGAGAAGATGCCAGCCTTCGCCGGCATCGATCAGGATGCGCAGGCCGCTGGCGCGGGTGATGTTGTAGGGATCGCGGGAAACGGAAAACAGCTTGTGGAACGAGGTGTTGCCGATGGTGAGCTGGGCGGCGAACACGCCATGCATCCAGCAGGTCGCGGCCAGCGTCGCCTCGTCCGGCATCCGGCTCTGGCCGCTGCGGACGATGGCGCCGTGGCGGCGGGCCACCTGGTCTTCCTTGCCCGCGAGCACGACATGGCGGTTCAGCATTCCATCGGCCACGAAGAAGGAGAGCAGGGCGCCGTCGCGCGTCTCCTCCAGATGGCGGGCCGGATAGAGCCTTGCGAGCCAATCGCCGTCGAGCGGCAGGACGGCCTGGACCGGTGCGTCCTGCAACAGGCTGCGCACGGTCGGGAGCGGCGCCGGTGCCGGTGAAACGGCTGGGACCGTGGCGGCGATGCCATCGAGACGGGCGAGATCGGCATCGCTCGACGCGAGCGGATGGTCGGCGACGAAGTGGCCGAAGAAGGTCCAGTACGTCGTCGCACCCGACGCCAGGGTCGCCGGGTTCGACTGCAGCGCCGGGCAGGCCAGCTCGTGCTGCCAGACCTTGGCCGGCAGGTCGGTGCCGAAGGGGCTGTCGATCTCGTCGCGGCTGCGGAAAGCGGGTCCGAACAGTTGGATTGCGTCGGTGGCGAAGGCGACGGCGCCCTCGATGCAGCCGAGCGCATGCCAGGGGAAGCGGCCGCCCTGCGAAAGGTTCTGCCGGCTCAGCACGACCGGACCGAAAGTTGGGTGCTCGATCTTG
>JAFKJZ010000054.1 GCA_017305815.1 Hyphomicrobiales bacterium | reverse complement strand
AACATGGCCGATGGAGAGGCCCGACGTGCCGCCGGAGAAGCGGCCGTCCGTCACCAGCGCGCAGGCCTTGCCGAGGCCGCGCGACTTCAGATAGCTGGTCGGATAGAGCATTTCCTGCATGCCGGGGCCGCCGCGGGGACCCTCGTAGCGGATGATCACGACGTCGCCGGCCTTGACCTTCTTGTTCAGGATGCCGAGCACGGCGTCGTCCTGGCTCTCGAAGATCACGGCGGGGCCGGTGAACTTCAGGATCGACTCGTCGACGCCGGCGGTCTTCACCACCGATCCGTTCAGCGCGATGTTGCCCTTCAGCACGGCGAGGCCGCCATCCTTGGAGAAGGCGTTCGGCACGTCGCGGATCGCGCCCTTCTCGCGGTCGAGGTCGAGATCGGTCCAGCGGCGGTCCTGGCTGAAGGCCGTCTGCGTCGGCACGCCGCCCGGCGCCGCGCGGTAGAATTCGCGCACGCTCTCGCTGTTGGTCTGGCGGATGTCCCAGCGGGCGATCGCCTCGGCCATGGTCGAGGAATGGACGGTAGGCAGGTCGAGGTTCAGCAGATCGCCGCGGGCGAGTTCGCCGAGGATCGCCATGATGCCGCCGGCGCGATGGACGTCTTCCATGTGCACGTCCTGCTTGGCCGGCGCGACCTTGCAGAGCACGGGAACGTGGCGCGACAGGCGGTCGATGTCGTCGAGGTCGAAATCGATCTCGCCTTCATGCGCGGCCGCCAGGATGTGCAGGACCGTGTTGGTCGAGCCGCCCATGGCGATATCGAGCGTCATCGCATTTTCGAACGCGCCGAACGAGGCGACGTTGCGTGGCAGCACGCTCTCGTCGTCCTGCTCGTAGTAGCGGCGGGTGATATCGACGATCTGGTGGCCGGCCTCGATGAACAGGCGCTTGCGATCGGCGTGCGTCGCCAGCGTCGAGCCGTTGCCGGGCAGCGACAGGCCGAGCGCCTCGGTCAGGCAGTTCATCGAATTGGCCGTGAACATGCCCGAGCAGGAGCCGCAGGTCGGGCAGGCATTCTGCTCGATCAGCTTGACGTCGGCATCCGACACCGTCTCGTCGGCGGCGGCGACCATGGCGTCGACCAGGTCGAGCGCGTGCATCTTGCCATCGGAGAGAACCACCTTGCCGGCTTCCATCGGGCCGCCGGAGACGAAGATCGTCGGGATGTTGAGGCGCAGCGACGCCATCAGCATGCCGGGGGTGATCTTGTCGCAGTTCGAAATGCAGACCATGGCATCGGCGCAATGGCCGTTGACCATGTACTCGACCGAGTCGGCGATGATCTCGCGCGACGGCAGCGAATAGAGCATGCCGTCATGCCCCATCGCGATGCCGTCATCGATGGCGATCGTGTTGAATTCCTTGGCGATGCCGCCGGCCTTCTCGATCTCGCGCGCCACCAGCTGGCCGAGGTCCTTCAGGTGGACGTGGCCGGGGACGAACTGCGTGAACGAGTTTACCACCGCAATAATCGGCTTGCCGAAATCGCCATCCTTCATGCCGGTGGCGCGCCAAAGGCCGCGCGCGCCGGCCATGTTGCGGCCATGGGTGGAGGTACGGGAACGATAGGCGGGCATGATGACCTCGATCTACTGCGGTCTCCCTCATATAAGGCGCTGCCGATCGAGCGGAACGTCCGAGGGAGGTGGTGGCTAGGGTTGGTTGCACCAAAGCGGGGGGGATGTCGAGAAAATTCCTCCATCCAGACCCTTGCGAGTCACCGATCCGGGTGCCATTTGTCCCGAACGAGTGGGGTCCGGGCCCCTCTGGCGGTGTGTCGCCCACCGCGATGTCGGACCCTTGAGCCTATTGGCCCGGCGACCTGTGCTCGTGACTCATGGATATCGTTTCATTTCTCGGTGCCGAGTTTCTCGGCAAGTCCGCGGTCGCGTGGGCGTTGTTCGTCGGCGTCGTGGCGACGCTTCTCGTCCTCGATCTCGGCGTGCTCAACCGCGGCGATCACGAGATCGGCATCCGCCGCAGCCTCATCCTCTCCTCGTTCTATATCGGCGTCGCCCTGCTCTTCGGCGGCTGGGTCTGGTATGACCTCGGCGCCGACGCCGGCATGCTCTACCTGACCGGCTTCGTCGTCGAGAAGAGCCGCGCCCTCGACAACATCTTCGTCATCTCGTTGATCTTCGGCGCCTTCGCCATTCCGCGCGCCTACCAGCACCGGGTGCTGTTCTGGGGCATTCTCGGCGTGCTGGTGCTGCGCGCCATCATGATCGGCCTCGGCGCGGCGCTGATCTCGTCCTTCGGCTGGATCCTGTACTTCTTCGGCGCCTTCCTGATCATCACCGGCATCAAGATGCTGTTTGCCGGCGACGAGCCGATGGATCTGGAGAAGAGCCGCATCCTGAAGCTGGTCCGGCGCATGATTCCGGTTTCGCCGACGCTCGACGGCCACAACTTCTTCACCCATGTGAAGAAGGCCGACGGCAAGATGCACTGGGTGGCGACGCCGCTGTTCCTGGCGCTGGTCTCGATCGAGATCGCCGATATCGTCTTTGCGGTCGACAGCGTGCCGGCCGTGTTCGCGATCACGACCGATCCCTACATCGTCTACACCTCGAACATCTTCGCCATTCTCGGCCTGCGCGCGCTCTATTTCGCGCTCGCCGCCATGGTGCACCGGTTCGACTACCTGAAATACGCGCTGGCGCTCGTGCTGGTGCTGGTCGGCGGCAAGATCTTCTGGACCCACCTGGTCGGGCCGGTCGATACGCTGCTCTCGCTCGGCTCGACGCTGGGCCTGCTCGGCGGCGGCGTCATCCTCTCGCTGTGGAAGACGCGGCGCG
>JAFKJZ010000053.1 GCA_017305815.1 Hyphomicrobiales bacterium | reverse complement strand
CATGACCGCGCTGCCTGATCAGTCCCGCCTCGTTGAAACCGCCGCCGAGCTCGTCGAGGCCGCGAAGCGGGCCGGCGCGGATGCCGCCGACGCCGTCGCCTTCCGGCGGGTCGGCCTTTCCGTCGATATCCGCAACGGCGCCGTCGAGGAGACGAGCCGCTCGGAGGGCGACGAGCTGGCGCTCCGCGTCTTTGTCGGCGGCCGCCATGCCAGCGTCTCCACCAACGGTCTGTCGCCTGCCGACGAGCTGGCGGTCCGCGCCGTCGCCATGGCGAAGGTGGCGCCGGAGGACCGCTTCGCCGGGCTGGCGCCTGTCGACCGGCTGGCGCGCAGCTTCCCCGAGCTCGACCTGCTCGATCCCGTCGCGCCGTCCTCTGAGGATCTGATCGACCGCGCGATGCGGGCCGAACAGGCGGCGCTGGCCGTGCCCGGCATCGCCAAGTCGGGCGGCACCTCGGCCGGATGGTCGCTTTCCGGCGCCGTGCTGGTGACCTCTCATGGCTTTTCCGGCGCCTATATGGGCTCGCGCCACGGCGTCTCGGCCACCGCCATCGCCGGTGAAGGCAACGGCATGGAGCGCGACTATGACAGTGTCTCGAAGATCCATGCGGGTGACCTGCCGGACCCGGCCGAGATCGGCCGCAGGGCGGCCGAGCGCGCCGTGCGGCGGTTGAACCCGGCCCAGATGCCGACCGGCCCGGCCACCGTCGTCTACGATCCGCGCGTCGCCGTCAGCCTGCTCGGCCATCTCTCCGGCGCCGTCAATGGCAGCTCGATCGCCCGTAAGTCGAGCTTCCTGCAGAAGGCGCTTGGCGAGGCGGTGTTCGCGCCCGGCATTCGCATCACCGACGATCCGCTGCGCGTGCGCGGGCTCGCCTCGCGCCCGTTCGACGGCGAGGGCGTCGCCGCCGAGGCGTTCGATCTCGTCACCGACGGTGTGCTGCAGCGCTGGTTCCTCGACAGCAGCACGGCGCGCGAGCTCGGGCTCGAAACCAATGGCCGCGCCGTCGGCGGCGGCAGCAATCCGCATCCGAGCGCCACCAACCTGACGCTTTTGCCGGGCGAGAGGACTCCGGAACAGCTGATCGCCGACATCGGCGAGGGGCTGTATGTCACCGAGCTGATCGGCCATGGCGCCAATGGCGTGACCGGCGACTACAGCCGCGGCGCCAGCGGCTATCGCATCCGCGGCGGCCAGCTCGCCGAAGCGGTGAGCGAGATCACCATCGCCGGCAACATGCGTGACATGTTCCGTCGGCTCGTCGTCGCCAACGACCTCGAATACCGCTACGCCTTCAATTCGCCGACCGTCGCGATCGAGGGCATGATGATTGCCGGGCGCTGAGGCGGTGGCGGACAGGGCCGCCGATCTGGCGCTGTTGGTCGAGGCGGCGCAGGAGGCGGGGCGGATCGCGCTCGGCTATTTCGGCCGCGATCCGAAGGTGTGGATCAAGGGCGCCAATTCTCCCGTCACCGAGGCCGATCTCGCCGCCAACCATGCGCTGCACGCGACGCTGACGGCGGCGCGGCCGGACTATGGCTGGCTGTCGGAGGAAAGCGCCGACACGCCGGACCGGCTGGGCCGTCGCCGCCTGTTCGTCGTCGATCCGATCGACGGCACGCGTGGCTTTATCGAGGGCAATCGCGACTGGTGCGTTTCCGTCGCGCTGGTCGAGGATGGCGCGTCGGTCGCCGCTGTCCTGTTCGTGCCGGCCCGCGACGAATTGTTCGCGGCGACGGCGGGGGAGGGCGCCAGCCTCAATGGCGAGGCGATCCGCGTCAGCGGCCGCACGGCGCTCGAAGGGGCCCGTATCGCCGGGCCCGCGCGCCATTTGCGCGCCATGGCGGCGCATGGCATGGACGCGGCCGAGCGCCGCTTCACGCCCTCGCTCGCCTATCGCTTCGCGCTGGTCGCCTGCGGCCGCGTGGACGTCGCCACGGCGCGTCCCGGCGCCTATGATTGGGATCTTGCGGCAGTGGACCTTTTGGTGCAGGAAGCAGGCGGAACGCTGCGCGATCTCGAGGGCGCGCCGCTTCGTTTCAACGGCGCGACGCCGCGCCATCCGGCCCTGATCGCCTCGACGCCCGGGCTCGCTTCGGCGGCCACGGCCATCATCGCTGAAGCCGAGGCCGCGCAGGCCTCGGGACATGGCGCGTCCTAGGCGCGCATCATCGGTTTGGACAAGGAGACGTCGGCATATGACTGGTTCGGACAAGCAGCTGCTGCACCTGGTATTCGGTGGCGAGCTGAGCTCGGTGGGGGCGATGGAATTCTCCGACCTGTCCAAGCTCGACATCGTCGGGATCTATCCCAACTACAAGACCGCCTATGACGCCTGGAAGCAGGCCGCGCAGAGCTCGGTCGACAGCGCCCAGACGCGCTATTTCATCGTGCACCTGCACCGGCTGCTCGATCCCGAGGCGACGGGGGGCTAAGGAAGCGCCTCTGCGCCACGGCGCGGCTGGCGGAACATGGAACCGCCGCCTGCGCGTCGGTTGGAAGGGATAGAACGTATTTTGGCGAATTCCCAGGCCAAGAGGCGCGCCAAGCGCCCCAGCCTTCTCTAGCGGATTGGCACGTCGGATCAGGTCACGCGGCTGGCCGGGCGGACGGCTGCCGCCTATCTGCGCTTCGTCCGCCGCACCAGCACGCTCGAATTCGAGCCGAGCGATCCCTACGAGTTCTTCGGCCATCTGCTGCCGGGCATCGTCGCCATGTGGCACGGCCAGCACCTGATGGTGCCGTTCATCCGCCGCGAGGGCCATGACGTCCGAGTCATGATTTCGAAGCACCGCGATGGCGAGATC
>JAFKJZ010000052.1 GCA_017305815.1 Hyphomicrobiales bacterium | reverse complement strand
GGTGAGCATGGCGGCGTCGCCGGCCGCCTCGTCAATGCGGCCGACCGCGACGGCGTTGACCTGCACGGCCGGGCCGCTCGCCATGGCGAGCCCGCGCATCGCGGCAATCGCGCCGGCATGTTGCGCCGACCAGGCCGGATGGCGGCGCATCGGCACCAGGCCGGCGGCCGAGACGAGATGGACGATGCGGCCCTTGCCGCGCGCCGCCATGGCGGCGGCCCGCGTTTCGGCGAGCGCGGCGAGGTCCCCGGGCCCGCCCGCCACGTCGGGCGCGAGCGGATGCGACAGGATCAGGATGTCCGGCGCGCCCTCGCCCGTCTCTCCCCCCGAGCCGGCATGCGAAACGGTCGCGCCATTGGCGCCGAGCGCGGCGACGACGGCGGCGAGGATCGGATTTTCCTCGCCCGCGACCTCTGCCGTCTGGCCGGCAATATCGACTTCCATGGCATTCCCCCCGAACCAAGCTATGCGGCACCGGCCCGCGCCTGGCAACGCCGGTTTTCCGCTTCCGATTTGAGCCCGCCCCACGATTTGACCTTGGCAAGGCGCGGCTCGTTAACATAACATCATGCTATTATAATTTTTGATGCGATGTCCATCACCGGGCTAGAGGCCGCATCGACCCGCGCCAAGCGGGATTTGGGAGGAACAATGAGCGCTCAAGTGATGAACCCGGCGATTCGCGCCGTGGAGATCCACAATCCTGTTTTTCGCAGCGCGGCCGGCAAGACGCTGCCGCGCGGGCTGACCGCCGCGGCGCTGCTCCAGCTCTATGAGCGGATGGTGCTGCTGCGCCGGTTCGAAAGCGTGGCGCAGACCGCCTGCCGCAAGGGCGAGACCCCCGGCTTCCTGCATCTCTATATCGGCG
Source organism: Hyphomicrobiales bacterium (assembly GCA_017305815.1). Lineage (GTDB taxonomy): Bacteria > Pseudomonadota > Alphaproteobacteria > Rhizobiales > Kaistiaceae > Kaistia > Kaistia nematophila. The sequence continues at coordinate 1,940 of JAFKJZ010000052.1, read as the reverse complement.
AGGAAGCGACCGCCGTCGGCGTCTGCGCGCATCTCCGTCCCTCCGACTGGATCACCTCGACCCATCGCGGCCATGGCCATGCGCTCGCCAAGGGCATGGATCCGAACATCCTGATGGCAGAGCTGTTCGGCAAGCGCGACGGCTGCTGCGGCGGCCGCGGCGGCACCATGCATCTCTACGACCGCTCGACCGGCCTGTTCGGCACCAACGGCATCGTCGCCGCCGGCATCAGCCACGCCGTCGGCGCCGGCATGTCGGCCCGCACGCAGGGCCGCGACGATGTCGGCGTCGCCTTCTTCGGCGACGGCGCCACCAACCATGGCGGCTTCCACGAATCGCTGAACTTCGCCGGCATCCAGAAGGCGCCGGCCGTCTTCGTCTGCGAGAACAATCTCTATGCGACGGCGACGCCGCTCGCCTCCGCGACGCTGAACCCCGAGATCGCCAGCCGCGCCGCCGCCTATGGCATTCCCGGCGTCGCCGTCGACGGCAACGACGTCATCGCCGTCTGGCAGGTGATGTCGGAGGCGATCGCCCGCGCCCGCTCCGGCCAGGGCCCGACGCTGATCGAGGCGAAGACCTACCGCACCGTCGGCCACCACGAGGGCGACCCGGTGACGGGCACCTACCGCACCCAGGCGGAAGTGGACGAATGGGCCAAGCGCGACCCGATCAAGATGCTGCGCGCCCGCATCCTCGACGATTTCGCCTCCGCCTCGGCCGCCGATCTCGACGCGATCGACGCGAAGATCGACCGGATCGTGCAGGAATCGCTGGAGTTCGCCCGCAAGTCGCCGGAGCCGGACCCCGCCACCACGGCGCTGCATGTCTATGCCGAGCCGCTGAACCCGCCCGAGGCGCTGGTGCAGGCGGCTCCGACGGAAAGCCAGACGCAGAGCTGGCTCGACGCGGTGCGCGACGGCATCGCCGAGGAGATGCGCCGCAACCCGCATCTGCTCTATCTCGGCGAGGGCACGGGCGAGCGCGGCGGCACCTTCGCCCACACCAAGAACCTCTGGGCCGAATTCGGCGCGCACCGCATGATCGACACGCCGATCTCCGAGCAGGGTTTCACCGGCGCCGCGATCGGCGCCTCGGCGACGGGGACGCGGACGATCGCCGACCTGATGTTCGCCGATTTCGCCTTCGAGGCGGCCGGCCAGATCGTGCTGCAGGGCGCGAAGCTGCGCTACATGTCGAACGGCCAGATGAACGCGCCGATGGTGGTGCGCGTCGGTTCCGGCGCCGTGCGCTCGGCCGGTCCGCACCATAGCGGCACCTATCATCCGAGCTGGGCCAACATCCCGGGCCTGATCGTCTGCATGCCGTCGACGCCGGCCGACGCCAAGGGCCTGATGAAGACGGCGCTTAGGGCCGGCGATCCCGTGATGATGCTGGAGCCGAAGGCGCTGTTCGCCTCCAAGGGCGAGGTGCCGACCGGCGAGCATCTGGTGCCGTTCGGCCTGGCGCGGATCGCCCGCGAGGGCAGCGACATCACCATCGTCGCCGCCGGCCAACTGGTGCACCGCGCGCTGGAGGCGGCGGAGAAGCTGGCGGCGGAAGGCGTCTCGGCCGAGGTGATCGATCTCCGCACCATCATGCCGCTCGATGTCGGCACGGTGGCGAAGTCGATCGCCAAGACGCATCACCTGCTGATCGCCGACGAGGGCTGGGGCGCGTTCGGCGTCGGCGCCGAGGTGGCGCAGGCGATGAACGAGCTCGCCTTCGACGACCTCGACGCGCCGGTCGGCCGCCTGCATACCGACGCACAGCCGCATCCCCTCGCCCCGGCGCTCGAGCGCGCCATGCTGGTCGACGCCGACAGGATCGTCGCCGGAGCCAAGGGCGTGCTCGCCGGCAAGCCGCCGGTGCCGAAGCACTGGCGCTATCTCGGCGAGGGCACGGGCGAGCCCGGCGGCACCTTCGCCCACCCCCAGAAC
>JAFKJZ010000051.1 GCA_017305815.1 Hyphomicrobiales bacterium | reverse complement strand
GTCGCCGCCGCCACGCGTCCGCCGCTCACCACGGTCGATATGAACCTGACGGCGCTTGGCCGCGAGGCCGGCCTCACCTTGCTTTCGCTCGTCGACGGAAAACCCGTCGAGCCGGGCATCCGGAAACTGCCGTGCCGCCTGGTGGTGCGTCAGTCATGCGGTCGCCCGCCGGGCGACTAGGGTTACCTGTCACGGTCCCGGGAGGAGCCTGGATCGGGGACATCAGGGAGGGAAGACCATGAAAAGACTGACAAGCCTGCTGGCGGCGACCGCCACGCTGCTCTCGATGACGGCGCTCGCCTCGGCGGCCGAGACGGCCAATATCTGGGTCCGCGCCGACGGCTCGAATTTCATGCCGCAGATCGTCGAGGCCTTCAACAAGAGCCACGAGAACCAGATCAAGCTCGACATCATCCCGAACGCCGAGCTGGTGCAGAAATATGCGACCTCCGCAGCCGGCGGCACCGCGCCGGACGGCCTGTCGCTCGACCTGATCTACACCCCGGCCTTCGCCGCCGCCGGCCAGCTCGAGGACATCACCGACTGGGCCAAGGGCCTGCCCTACTTCAAGGACCTGTCGCCGGCGCATGTGAAGACCGGCACCTACAAGGACCGGATCTACGGCCTGCCCTTCTCGGCCGACAGCTCCGTGCTGATCTGGAACAAGAAACTGTTCAAGCAGGCCGGCCTCGATCCCGAAAAGGGCCCGACCAACTTCGCCGAGATCGCGGCGGATGCGGAAAAGGTCGCGGCGCTGGGCGGCGACATCAAGGGCTTCTACTTCTCCGGCGCCTGCGGCGGCTGCAACATCTTCACCTTCACGCCGCTGATCTGGGCCTCGGGCGGCGACATCCTCAGCGAGGACGGCTCGAAGGCGACACTCGACAGCCCGCAGATGCGCGACGCCATCGCGCTCTATCGCGGCATGGTCGAGAAGGGCCTGGTGCCGGAAGGCGCCAAGACCGATAGCGGCGCCAACTTCTTCGCCGCCTTCGCCGGCGGCAATGTCGGCATCGCGCCCTCGGGCGCCTTCGCTATCGGCGCGCTCAACACCCAGTACAAGGACATCGACTACGGCGTGACCTTCCTGCCGGGCAAGGATGGCGGCTGGTCCTCCTTCGCCGGCGGCGACAATTTCGTCGTCACCAAAGGCACGCCGAAGCTCGCCGTGCTGAAGGAATTCCTCGACTACGCCTACTCGCTCGAAGGCCAGACGCTGCTCGCCAGCCGCGGCAGTTTGCCGGTCCGTGGCGACATCGCCAAGGAAGCGCTGAAGGATCTCGACCCGCGCTACCAGATCGCGGCCGAAGCGATGGCCAAGGGCAAGACCCCGTACTCCGTCGTCTTCAACGACATCATCAACAGCGCCAACGGCCCGTGGGCGCAGATGGTCAATGAGGTGTTCTTCGGCGACGACGTCGACGGCGCGATCGCCAATGCGCAGGAAACCATGCAGGGCATCATCGACGCCGGCACCGGCCAGTAAAGGCCTCTCGATCGGCGGGGGCGCGAGTCGCGCCTCCGCCGTCCGCCCGCATCGCTCGCGAAGGAAGCACCATGTCCTCGATCACGGCCAAGGCGGGCGCCATGCCCTCCCAGCCCGTCAGCCGACGCGCGAAAGTCGACCGCAGCCATTGGGTCGGCCTCCTCTATATCGCCCCGGCCATCGTCCTGGTGACGGTGTTCTTCGTGATCCCGCTCGGCATGACCGCCTGGATGTCGCTGCACAACTGGCCGCTGATGGGCCAGCACCGCTTCATCGGGCTCGACAACTACATCGCCATCACCAAGGACGTCCGCTTCTGGAACGCCCTGAAGTTCACGCTCTACTACACGGTGATCGTCACCATCGCGATCTTCGCCGTCGCCTTCCCGCTGGCGCTCTTCGTCGAGAAGCCGCGGCCGATGACAGGCGTCTACCGCACCGCCTTCTTCATGCCGGTCGTCGTCGGCTTCGCCTCGGCGAGCCTGCTCTGGGCCTGGCTGCTCAACGTCGATAGCGGCCTGTTCAGCCCGGCAGCGCAGATGCTCGGCCTGACGGAGAAGAAGTTCAACTTGATCGCCACCTTCAACCCGGCCTTCTGGTCGATCATCGTCATGGTGGTGTGGAAAGTGGCCGGCTTCACCATGGTCATCCTGATGACCGGGCTGCAGTCGATCCCGACCGAACTGCAGGAAGCCGCCAAGATCGACGGCGCCAATGCCTGGCAGCGCTTCCGCGCCATCACCCTGCCGCTGATGCGCCGCACCGTGGCGCTGGCGCTGATCCTCTCGGTCGCCGGATCGATCCTCGCCTTCGACCAGTTCTACATCCTGCTGCGCGGCGGGCCGCGCAACTCGACGATCACGGCGGTGTACTGGATTTTCAACCAGTCCTTCGTCTCGTTCAAACTCGGCTACGGCGCGGCGCTCTCGATGGTGCTGCTCGTCATCCTCGTCGTCCTCAGCCTGATCCAGCTCCGGCTGCTGCGCAATCCGGAGGGCACATGATGGCCGCCACCACCCGCTCCACCTCGAACCGTTCGGTCGCCAGCCTCTTCGGCGAGCACGGCACCGGCGTCCTGCTGTCGCTGATCTTCCTGGCGCCGATCGTCTGGACGATCCTCTCGACCTTCAAGCCGCCGGCGGAAGCCCGCCTGCCCCCGATCCCGCCCTGGCCGACGACCGGCTTCTCGATCCAGAACTACGTCACGCTCGACAGCTTCGGCGCCGGCCTCTGGCATTCCGCCCAGAACAGCATCTTCGTCGCCGTCGCCAGCGTGCTGCTGACGACGGTGATCAGCCTGCTCGCCGGCTACGGCTTCTCGCGCTTCC
>JAFKJZ010000050.1 GCA_017305815.1 Hyphomicrobiales bacterium | reverse complement strand
CGATCAGGAACAGATAGTCCTGCACGAGATAGTGCTGGAAGGAGGGCTTGGACAGCATGCCGTCGCCGAGGCCGAGCACGAAGGGGTGGCGGACATAGGCGTCCCAATCGGCGGCGGCATCGGACTTCAGGCGCTCGAACAGGCTGGTCAAGCCACTCTCCATGGATGGAACGGGATGGATCTGAAATACGGAACACCGTCTTCAACATCCTGAGGAGGCTTTCGAGGAAAGCCGTCGCGGAGGACGCACAGCCGGCATGTCGCCGGGATTGCGCACCCGCTCTACGTGCTTCGAGACCGCCCTTCGGGCCTCCCCGGCATGTCGAGGACGGGTAGCTGAAGTCTGGGAGGGAGCCCCTTTGCCGAAGAAACTACCGGTCGGCCGTCGCCGCGGCGGGTTCGGACAGGTCGGCCGGCTTCAGCATGACGGATTCGCCGCAGCCGCAGGCCGAAACCTCGTTCGGGTTCTTGAAGACGAAGCCGGAGCGCAGCTTGGTCGTCTCGAAATCCATGACGGTGCCGAGCAGGTAGAGCACGGCGGCCGGATCGACGAAAACCGTCGCGCCATGACCCTCGATGCGCTCGTCCTTCGGATCGGCCTCGCCGACCGCCTTCATGGTGTATTCCATGCCGGCGCAACCGCCCTTCTTGACGCCGATGCGCAGGCCGAGCACGGGCTCGTCGGAATCCTCGACGATCTCGCGGATCCGCTCGGCGGCGGCTTCGGTCAGGGACATCACGGCGAAGCGTGAACGGACGCCCATGGCAATTCTCCAATTCGCGGCGCACAGCGCCCTTGTCGATCCAAAGATCGGCGATCAGATCCCGTTCTGCAAGGCAGCGACGGGCAGATCGGTATCATTCGACCATATGCCCGGCGTCGCCAGCTCGACGACATGGCCGTCCGGGTCATTGAAATAGAGGCTCTCGCCTCCCTGCGGCCAAGCCATCTCGGCCGTGATTGTGACGCCCCGTGCAGTGAGATGATCGCGCCAGGCGGCAAGCGCATCCGCCGGGATGCGAAGCGCGAAATGGTAGGGGCCGCTGCCGTCATGGGCGGGAATGGTGCCGCCCGGCAGAACCACGTCCTTCAGGGTCGCGCCGCGCAGGAAGATCAGCAGCACGCTGGACGGACCGGCATCGAACGCTACCAGCCGCGCATCCTCCAGCAAGGGCCGAAGGCCGAGGATGTCACGATAGAAGCCCGCCGCCCGGCCGATGTCGTCGACGTAGATCGCCGTCTCGAGAACACCGGTGATCGGCGGCGCCGTGCCCACGGACGGCCTCAGTACCAGTCGAGCGCGACGCGGGCCTCGTCCGACATCCGGTCCTGCGACCAGGGCGGATCGAAGGTCATCGTCACGTCGACGCGGCCGACGCCGGCAACGGCGCCGACGGCGTTCTCGACCCAGCCGGGCATCTCGCCCGCCACCGGGCAACCGGGCGCCGTCAGCGTCATCTCGATCGCGACATTGCGGTCGTCGTCGATGTCGATCTTGTAGATCAGGCCGAGCTCGTAGATGTCGGCCGGGATCTCGGGGTCATAGACCGTCTTCAGCGCGGCGACGATGTCGCCCGACAGACGTTCCAGTTCCTCGGCCGGAATGGCGGAGCCGGGCGCTTCGACCGTCGTCGTCGCCGTCTCGTCCTTCGCTTCGCCGATCACCGCGATATCGTCCATTTCAGATCCTCATGCGAAGAAAGCATGCGCCTTGACCAGCGCATCGGCAAGGCGGTCGACCTCTTCGAACGTATTGTAGAGACCGAACGACGCCCGACATGTGGAGGTAACGCCGAACCGGTGCAAGAGCGGCTGGGCGCAATGGGTGCCGGCGCGGACGGCGACGCCCTCGCGATCGATGATCGTCGAGACGTCATGCGCGTGCGCGCCAGCCATCTCGAACGAAACGATCGCGCCCTTGTCGCGCGTGGTGCCGAAGATCCTCAGGCTGTTGATGGCGGAGAGCCGCTCGGTCGCGTAATCGCGCAGCGCCATCTCATGCGCGAGGATCCGGTCGCGGCCGATCTTCTCCATGTATTCCAGCGACGCGCCAAGGCCGATCGCCTGCACGATCGGCGGCGTGCCCGCCTCGAAGCGATGCGGCGGCTCGCCATAGGTGACGTTGTCTTCGGTCACGTCGCGGATCATCTCGCCGCCGCCGAGGAAGGGCGGCATCACCTCGAGCAGGGCCTTCTTGCCATAGAGCACGCCGATGCCGGTCGGCCCGTAGAGCTTGTGGCCGGTGACGCAATAGAAGTCGGCGTCGAGATCCTGCACGTCGACCGGCAGATGCACGGCGCCCTGGCTGCCATCCACCAGCACCTTGATGCCGTGGGCATGGGCGATGCGGATGACGTCCTTGATCGGGACGATCGTGCCGGTGACGTTCGACATGTGCGTCATCGCCACGATCTTGGTGCGCGGCGTGATTAGCTTCTCGAATTCGTCGAGCAGGAAGGTGCCGTCATCGGCGATCGGCGCCCACTTGATCACCGCGCCCTTGCGCTCGCGCAGGAAGTGCCAGGGCACGATGTTGGAGTGATGCTCGAGGATCGAGACGATAATCTCGTCGCCCTCGCCGATATCGGCGCCCAGCGACGCGGCGACCAGGTTGATCGCCTCCGTCGAGGAACGGGTGAAGATGATCTCGTCGACCGAGCGCGCGTTCAGGAAGCGCCGCACCGTTTCGCGCGACCGCTCATAGGCGTCGGTCGCGACATTGGAGAGGTAGTGCAGGCCGCGATGGACGTTGGCGTATTCGTCCGTATACGCCTTCGTCACCGCGTCCAGCATCGCCTGCGGCTTCTGCGCGGAGG
>JAFKJZ010000049.1 GCA_017305815.1 Hyphomicrobiales bacterium | reverse complement strand
CCGCGGCGCTCGTCGCCATGCCGCTGATGTTCGGCCTCGGCTGGCTGCTGCAGACCGCCGTGCTGAACCGCGTGTTGGGCAAGGACATCCTGCCGCCGCTGCTCGTCACCTTTGGCCTGTCGGTCGCGCTGCAGAACGGCCTGCTCGAAGCCTTCTCGGCCGACAGCCGCCGCATTCCGGCGGGAGCGCTCGAAGGAGCGTCGCTCGATCTCGGCCTCGTCACGGTCGGCGTTATGCCGCTCCTGACCTTCGCCTCTGCCGTCCTCGCGATCGTCGCGCTGAACGGGCTATTCTACCACCCCCCGCTCGGCCGGGCCTTCCGCGCCACCTCTGATGACGCTGTCACGGCCGGACTGATGGGGATCGAGCCGAAGCGGATCTTCGCCATGGCGACCGGCATCGCCATGGTCGTGGTGACGATCGCCGCGCTCTATCTCGGCATGCGCTCCAACTTCGATCCGGCGATCGGACCGGCGCGGCTGATCTATGCCTTCGAGGCCGTGATCATCGGTGGCCTCGGCAGCCTGTGGGGCACGCTCGCCGGCGGCGTCATCATCGGCGTCGCGCAGACCTTCGGCGCGGCCGTGAACCCGGAATGGCAGATCCTAGCCGGCCACATCGCCTTTCTGATCGTGATGTTGCTGAAGCCGCGCGGGCTGTTCCCGCGCGCCGTGGATTGAGGGGCGGCATGTACCGATCGACAACCCGTACCCGTGCCGGAGCCGCCACAGCGATCGTCGTGCTGGCGCTTGCCGTCGCCGGCCTGGCCCTGCCGGCGGTCGCTTCGCGCAGTGTCATCCAGGACCTGTTCTTCATCCTCACCATGCTGACGCTGGCGCAGATCTGGAACCTGCTGGCGGGCTATGGCGGCCTCGTCTCGGTCGGCCAGCAGGCCTTTGTCGGCCTCGGCGCCTACGCCATGTTCGCCGGCGTGATCCTGCTCGGCTGGAACCCGGTCTGGGCCATCCTGCTCGGCGGTCTCGCCGCCCTCGTGCTGGCCGTGCCGACCGCCTATTTCGCCTTCCGCCTGCAGGGCGCCTATTTCGCCATCGGCACCTGGGTGATCGCCGAGGTCACGCGCCTGATGATCGCGCAGTGGAAGGCGCTCGGCGGCGGCACCGGCACGTCGCTGCCGCGCGAGGCGACCAGCAACATCCTCGGCACCGACCTGATCCGGGCGCTGTTCAGCGTGCGCGAGGCGGCGGCGCGCGACATCCTCGCCTATTGGCTGGCGCTGGTGCTGGTCGTCGCGGTGACCGGCGGCATCTACTGGCTGCTGCGCAGCCGGCTCGGGCTGGCGCTTTCCGCCGTGCGCGACAATGTCGAGGCGGCGCGCTCCGTCGGCGTCGATGCCGGGCGGCTCAAATGGGCCGTCTTCCTGATCGCCGCCGCGGCCACCGGCCTGACCGGCGCGCTGATCTTCCTGCAGACGGCGCGGATCTCGCCGGATGCGGCCTTCGCCGTCACCGACTGGACCGCCTACGTCATTTTCATCGTCGTCATCGGCGGCATCGGCACCATCGAGGGGCCGATCGTCGGCGTGCTCGTCTTCTTCGTCCTGCGCTCGGCGCTGGCCGACTACGGCAGCTGGTACCTGATGACGCTCGGGCTGATCGCCATTGCCGTGATGCTGTTCGCGCCGAAGGGCCTGTGGGGGCTGATCTCGGCCCGCAGCGGCCTGCACCTGTTTCCCGTCCGCCGCAGGCTGGTCGGGCCGAAGATCGAGGGAGGAATTTGATGGTCGATATCGAAACCGACGTGCTGATCGTGGGAACGGGCCCGGCGGGCTCGGCCACGGCCGCGCTGCTTTCCAGCTATGGCGTCGCCAACATGGTGGTGAACCGCTATCGCTGGCTGTCCAACACGCCGCGCGCCCACATCACCAACCAGCGCACGATGGAAGTGCTGCGCGACCTCGGCGCCGAGGTTGAAGCCGAGGCGATGATGCATGCCTCGCCGCAGGAACTGATGGGCGAGAACGTGTTCTGCGAAAGCCTGGCCGGCGAGGAGATCGGCCGCATGAAGAGCTGGGGCACGCACCCCGTCTCGAAGGCCGCCCATCTGCAGGCGTCGCCCTCCTTCATGAACGACCTGCCGCAGACCTTCATGGAGCCGATCCTGTTCAAGACGGCCTGCTCGCGCGGCACGCAGGCCCGCATGAGCACGGAATATGTGAGCCACGTCCAGGACGAGGACGGCGTCACCACCACCTGTCGCGATCGCCTGTTGGGCCAGACCTTCACCGTCCGCTCGAAGTTCCTCGTCGGCGCCGATGGCGGCAATTCGCTCGTCGCCGAGCATCTCGGCCTGCCGTTCGAGGGCAAGATGGGCGTCGGCGGCTCGATGAACATCCTGTTCCGCGCCGATCTCTCCAAATACGTCGCCCACCGCCCGAGCGTCCTCTACTGGGTCATGCAGCCGGGCGCCGATGTCGGCGGCATCGGCATGGGCCTCGTCCGGATGGTGCGGCCGTGGAACGAGTGGCTGATCGTCTGGGGCTACGACATCAACCAGCCGCCGCCGGAGGTGACGCCGGAGCTCGCGACCGAGGTCGCGCGCCAGCTCGTCGGTGATCCCGAGCTCGAAATCGAGCTGCTGGGCGCCAACACCTGGACCGTAAACAACTGCTTCGCCACACACATGCAGAAGGGGCGGGTGTTTATCATGGGCGATGCCGCGCACCGGCATCCGCCGTCGAACGGGCTCGGCTCCAACACCTCGATCCAGGACGGCTTCAACCTCGCCTGGAAGCTCGCCAAGGTCGTCAAGGGCCAGGCGGGTCTCGGCCTTCTTGAGAGCTACTCGGCCGAGCGCGCGCC
>JAFKJZ010000048.1 GCA_017305815.1 Hyphomicrobiales bacterium | reverse complement strand
GAGCGCCAGTCGTAATGCGGGAGGATGGCGCCGTCGATTTCCTCATGCGTCGCGATCGCGGGGCTGGTGTCGGCGAAATAGAGGCGGCCGCCCGGCTTCAGCGTGCCGGCGATCGCCTGCGCCCAGGCGCGGATGTCGTCGAGCCAGGTGATGGTGCCCCAGCTGGTGAAGACGATGTCGAAATCGGTGCCGAGCAGTTCCGGCGCGTCATAGACCTCGCCCTCGACGAACTCGGCCGCAAGGCCCGACCGCGCGGAGAGTTCGCGCGCCTTGGCGATGGCGTGCGGGGAGAAGTCGAGGCCGGTGGCCTTCGCGCCGCGGCGGGCGAGGCAGAGGGTATCGATGCCGATATGGCACTGGAAATGAGCGAGCTTCAGCCCGGCGACGTCGCCGATCTCGGCCGCCTCGATAGGGTAGAGCACGTCCTCGCCGCCGAGGAAGCGGTCGATGGCGTAGAAGCCGGTGCGGTCCTGGGCATGGATGTCGGCGCGCTCGTCCCAACTGGCGCGGTTGCTCTGCTTGAACGCGTCCATATCCCTGTCCCCCAAAAGAAAAAAGGCGGGTCCGCTGGACCCGCCTTCGTAACCGGAAAGCCGAGAGGGCTTATGCCTTCTCTTTGCGGGCCTCGGTCCGCTCGACGATACGAGCCGACTTACCACGACGATCGCGCAGGTAGTAAAGCTTCGCGCGGCGAACCTTGCCGCGGCGGACGACTTCGATGCCGGCGATCAGCGGCGAGTAGACCGGGAAGACGCGCTCGACGCCTTCGCCGTAGGAAATCTTGCGAACGGTGAAGCTCTCGGAGAGGCCGCCGCCGGAACGGGCGATGCAGACGCCTTCATAGGCCTGCACGCGCGAACGCGAACCTTCGACAACCTTCACGCTGACCTTCAGCGTGTCGCCGGGCTGGAACTCGGGAACCGCGCGCATGGCGGCGACGATTTCGAGCTGCTCTTTCTCGAGCTGTTCGATGATGTTGGTCATGGTCTCAACTCCTGCCGATGCGGTCTCTCGCGAGCCGCTAGCGTTTCGGTGCGCTGTTTTCAGTTATTGGTCCAAAGCCGTCAAAGGCGATGAATGGCGCGCGTGTACAGGAATTGGCGGGGAAAGTCCAGCGGGGGCCGCGCCCGCGCCGGCACGGCGCCGGCCGGGCACGCGCCTCGTCCGGACGTCATGCCGCAGCGATGTCGGGGATCGGGCCGAGGATGGCAAGCCCATGCCGTTCGGCCATGGCGATGACGCGGGCAATGTCGGGCTCGTGCGGCTCGATCGCGGCGCCGTCGGCGACCGGATCGCTGACGGCGTTGAAGAAATCCGCAAAGCCGGATCCGTTGGTGATGAGCAGCAGTCTCGCCGGCTCGGCGCCGGTGACGCGGAAGCCATGCGGCACCGCGCGAGGGCCGAAGGCGAACTGGCCGGCTCCCACGATCTGCGCGCGGCCGGAGACGTAGACCGTGATCTCGCCGGCAATGACGAAGAAGGATTCGTCCTCGTCCTGGTGCACATGCCAGGGCGAGGTGAAGCCGGGCGGAATGATCTGCTCGACCAGGCTCAGCGATCCGCCGCTTTCGATCCGGCCGGCATGGATCCAGGTCGGCAGCGACAGAAAATCGCGCATCGCGGGCTTGGCCTGCGTTCCGGCGATCGGGTTCTGAACGGTCACTTCCATCTCCCTTTCCAATGAACCTAGAAGAGCGCGGTCAGGAGCGTGCTGGCCGCCATGTAGATCAGGATCAGCGAGCCGGGGGTCCAGAGCAGAGCCCGGATGTCGTGGATCTGCGCGGTCCAATAGGCGACGAAATGCGCGAGCCGGGTCAGGACGTAGCCGTAGAACAGCCAATGGGCGAGGACGAGCGAGGGTTCGGTCAGGATCCAGAGGAAGCCGGCCACCAGGAAGTAGGGGAGGCTTTCGAGATCGTTCAGCTGGATTCGGCGCAGCCGCTCGACGCGCTCGTTCGGTGCGAGCTGGTCGGGATGCGGGTTCGGGTTGGCGAGAGTCTTGCGGCCGTCTTCCGGGGAGCGAAAGCCGCCATTTTCCCGGATCATCCGGAAGACGACCAGCCAGGACATGGCCGCCGCCTTCAGGATCAGGAGCGTTGCCGCGATCACATAGGTCGCGAAGAGCGGGTTGTCGAAGCTCAGCCTGTCCATTGCCAGTTCCTCCGATCGGCGGTCTTCGCCGATATCGCAAGCGACGTTGATTTGATTTTTAGACCGTTGTTCGAAAAAGTCAAACGTGAGATAATTTTTTAGATTTTTGGTAAAATTGGGCGATGCAGCCGGGAGAATGGCCAGCGTGACGAGTGCGGATTCGGACGGGCAGGGGCACGACAGGACGGCGGCGCGGGCGGCGCGGCGCGAGCGCAAGCGCGACCAGTCCCGCGAGGAGATTCTGGCGGGCGCCCGCCGTGTCCTGCTCCGCCATGGCATCGGCGCGATGACGCTCGACGCCGTGGCGAACGAGGTCGGCATGTCGAAGACGGGGCTCTACTATTATTTCCCGTCCAAGGACGCGCTGGCGTTCGAGCTCGTGCACGGCGTGATCGAGGCGCAGGCGAAGGCGGTGGAGGCAAGGGTCGGGGAGGCGGCGGATGGCGGCGGCGCGCTCCGGGCGATCCTCGGCGGGACGGTCGATGCATTCGCGCCGCGGCTCGACGATTTCCGCCTTGCCTTCCTGTTTGGCCAGGTCGCCGGCGCGGGCGCGATCCGCTGGGATCGCGAGCAGTTCTGGGACGCCGAGCAGTTCGACCGCATCCGGCCGCTGAACGACCTCATGCTCGCGGGCGCGACAGCGAAGCTCGGCGGCGAGCGTCGGGCGCGGCCGGCCAGGGCGGCGGTCGAGCCGCGGCTGATGGCCTTCCTCGCCTATCTCTCGGCGATCGGGCTGCTGACGATGAAGGGCATGGTCGAGCCGATGGACGATCCGCTGCTCTATTCGGACGAGCAACTCGTCGAGGGCTTTTCGCGGATCTTCGAAGCCGCCGCCGAGCCTGGCGGCGAAGGCTGACTTCAGCCCTTGTCGAGCAGGTCGGGCCGGCGCTCGGCCGTGATCCGTTCCGCCTGTTGGCGGCGCCACTTGGCGATCGCGGCGTGGTCGCCGGAAAGCAGCACGTCGGGAATCGTCCGCCCCTCCCATTCGCGCGGGCGGGTATAATGCGGATATTCGAGCAGGCCGCCCTCGAAGCTTTCCTCGGTGCCGGATTCGGCGCCGCCCATCACGCCCGGCAGAAGGCGCACGACGGCGTCGAGCAGCACCATGGCGCCGAGCTCGCCGCCGGAAAGCACATAGTCGCCGATCGAGACTTCCTCGAGCTTGCGCGCCTCGATGACGCGTTCGTCGACGCCTTCGAAGCGGCCGCAGAGGATCAGGACGCCTGGCCCGGCAGCGAGTTCGCGGACGCGGGCCTGGTCGAGCGGTCTTCCCCGCGGGCTCATCAAAAGGCGCGGACGCGGGTCGTCGGACGGCGCAGCGCCATCGAGGGCGCGGGCGACGACGTCGGCGCGCATCACCATGCCGGGGCCGCCGCCGGCCGGCGTGTCGTCGACATTGCGGTGCTTGGTCGTCGCGGAATCGCGGATGTTCACCGCGTCGAGCGACCACTTGCCCTCGGCCATCGCCTTGCCGCTGAGGGACTGCCCGAGCGTGCCGGGGAACATCTCGGGATAGAGGGTGAGGATGGTCGCGCGCCAGGGCTCCGTGCCCGCCGGCGCGCCTGTCTCGGCCTCGTCCTTCGACGCGGCGAACGAATCGCTCACGCCTCGTCCTCGGGCTCGCCGTCTTCCGGCCGGGCCTCGGTCTCGGGCGGCGGCACGACGACGGCGCGGCCGCCCTTGATGTCGACGGTCGGCACGATGGCGCGGGTGAACGGCAGATAGAAGGTGCGGCCGCCGCCGGCGGGCTCGATCTCGATCAGGTCGCCGGCGCCGAAGTTCTGCACCGAGACGATCCGGCCATAGGCGCTGCCGTCGCCGAGCTCGAGCGCCAGGTCGATCAGGTCGGCGTGGTAGAAATCGTCCTCTTCGTCCAGTTCCGGCAGGGCGGCGCGGTCGACGAAGAGCTTGCGGTTGCGCAGCGTCTCGGCCGCGTTGCGGTCGTTGATGCCCTTGACCCGGGCGATCAGGTTCTCGCCCTGCTCGCGCACGGCTTCGATCTCGACGACGCGGCCGTCATCGAGCGCGAACGGGCCGTAGTCGGCGATGCCGAACGGGTCTTCGGTATAGGAATGGATCTTGATCTCGCCGCGGATGCCATGGGCGGCACCGAACTGGCCGAGGAGAACCTGGTCTGGGTCCGGAGCGGGCATCGGCGAGTCTCTCTGTCTGCGGTCGTGGGATCGCGGCGCGATCGGGCCCGGCGGGTGTCGTCGGGCGAAAACCCTCTCCCGCGTGCGGGAGAGGGAAGGGCGCGGGAACGAACCCGGAATTA
>JAFKJZ010000047.1:3423-4887 GCA_017305815.1 Hyphomicrobiales bacterium | reverse complement strand
CAGCCGCTGGGCGCAGGGCATGTACCAGATCCTGCGGTTCCGCTTCCCGCCCGGCAAGCGCGGTCTCTCGATCCCGCAGCGGCTTTGCTACATGTCGAGCACGCTGTTCTGGTTCTTCCCGCTGACGCGCTGGATCTTCCTGCTCGCGCCACTCTGCTACCTGTTCTTCAACCTCGAGATCTTCACGGCATCGGCGGGCGAGTTCGTCGCCTACAGCTCGTCCTACATGATCGTGAACCTGATGATGCAGAACTACCTCTATGGCCGCTTCCGCTGGCCGTGGATCTCGGAGCTGTATGAGTACGTGCAGTCGGTCTACCTGCTGCCGGCACTGTTCTCGGTCATCCTCAATCCGAGCAAGCCGACCTTCAAGGTGACTTCCAAGAGCGAATCGCTCGACGTCGCCCGCGTCTCGGAACTGTCGCGGCCGTTCTTCCTCATCTTCGCCGTGCTGGTGTTCGCCGTGCTGATGACCGCCTGGCGCATCATCAACGAGCCCTGGAAGGCCGACGTCGCCTTCGTGGTGGGCGGCTGGAACCTGCTCAACCTGATCATCGCCGGCTGCGCGCTTGGCGTGGTGTCCGAGCGCCAGGAGAACCGCGCCAGCCGCCGCGTCGACGTCAAGCGCCGCTGCGAGATCCTCGTCGGCGACAAGGTGATCCCGGCGACGATCGAGGACGCCTCGGTCGGCGGCGCCCGCATCAACCTCGGCAATGTGAAGGTGCCGGAGATCGCCCGCGACCTCTATTGCGACGTGCGCTTCAAGACGAATGTCGAGATCGCGACCCCGTCCATGCCGATCAGCATCCGCAGCATGATCCGCAAGCCCGAAGGCGTGATGCTCGGCGTCCGCTACGAGCCCTCCGTCGCCGACCATTACCGGCTGATCTCGGATCTTGTGTTCGCGAGTTCCGATCTCTGGACCAAGTTCCAGTGGTCGCGCCGCACCAACATCGGAATCCTGCGCGGCACCGTCTGGTTCCTGAGTCTGTCCGTCTACCAGACCGGGCGCGGCCTCGCCTATTTCCTGAGATCGTTCCGCCGCTCGCAGCCCGACAAGGCTTCCGTGGCCGCAGCCGCCGGAAAGCCGAATTCATGAAGACGCTGATCCGCACCGGCTTCGCCATCGGCCTGCTCGGCACAAGCGCCATCTGGGCCATCGCGCAGGCGCCGCAACCCTTCGACATGAGCGGCGAGCGCGCCGCCAATCCGGCGCCGGCGGCTCCGCCCGCCGCGCTGAACCCGGCCGCGGTCGCCCGGCCCGAGGCTCCGTTCCAGCTGGCGCCTCCCGTCCAGCCGGCGCAGCCCGCCCAACCTGTCCCCGTCCAGCCGGCGCCGGCCGCCGCTCCCCAGCCGCCGGTCGTCGCGCCGGCGCAGCCTTCGGCGGCCGCCCGGCCCGAGCCGATCCGCGAGATCCAGATCGCTCCCGTCGCCCCCGAGCCCGAGGCGGTCGAACTGCCGCCC
>JAFKJZ010000047.1:0-3405 GCA_017305815.1 Hyphomicrobiales bacterium | reverse complement strand
GCCCAGGCCGCTCCGCAACCAGCGCCGGCCCCCGCGCCGCAGCCGGCCCAGGACGTGGCGGCTGCGACTGCGGCCAAGCCGGCGCTGCCGGCCAATTTCGAGCGCCGCTACATCGTTCCCTCCGCGTCGATGCGGCTTGAGGGCGAGATGGACCAGCGCGCCTGGGCGATCTTTCTGACGGCCGATCAGGCCGCCACGCCGGCGCGCCTCGACGTTTCGTTCAAGAACGCCATCGTCGTGATGCCCGAGGCGTCGCGCCTGAGGGTTTCGATCAACAACGAGCCCGTGCTCGAGACGGCGCTCTCGTCCTCGGAATCGTTCCGCGACGTGATGGCCATGGTGCCGCCGGGGCTTTTGCAGGCCGGCGCCAACACGATCCGCTTCCAGGTGGCGCAGCGCCACCGTACCGACTGCACCGTCCAGTCCACCTTCGAGCTCTGGACCGAGATCGATCCCGCCGGGACGTCGCTGATTTTTGCGCGCGCCGACGCGCCGCGCAGCTTGCGCGGTCTCGTCGACCTGCCGGCCATCGGCTTCAACGAGAAGGGCGTGACGCCGATCCATGTCAACTATCCGAACCCGGTCGTCACGGTCTCCGAGACCGTGACCAAGCCGGATGGCGACGTCTCGCTGACCGTCGTGCTCGGCGTTGCGAGCGAGATCAGCGCGGCCCTGACACATCCCCCCGCGGATGCGATCTCCCGTCCGATCGTCGGCTTCGTCGATGACGAGAGGCTCGGTACGTCCGTCCTGGTCGTCTCCGGCGCCAACTGGGGTCAGATCGGCACGGCCATCGAGACGATGGCGGCGGCAGTCGATCGCCCGATCAGCGTCGTGCGCACCGTCATGAACACGGCGCCCTGGCTCTCGCCGGACGTCCGCTTCGTCACCGGCAAGGACAGCTTCCGCATCGCCGACGCGGGCGCCGGCACGCAGGAATTCTCCGGCCGCCGCTTCCATACGGAATTCGCGGTGGGCGTGCCCTCCGATTTCTACGCCGAGGCCTATGGCGAGGCCACGCTGCTGCTCGACGCGGCCTATACCTCGGCCGTCCGCCCGGCCAGCCACATCGACATCTATGTGAACGACCAGATCGCGGCGACGACACGCATCACGCGGCAGCAGGGCGGCATCTACCGCCAGTTTCCGATCCAGGTCCCGCTTCGCCACTTCCGGCCGGGCGTCAACCGGATTTCGATCAACGCGATGCTCGATACGGCCGAGGACGCAGTCTGCGCGCCCGGCGGTTCGACGGCGGGCGGCCAGCGCTTCGTGCTGTTCGACACCACCACCTTCGCGATGCCGAACTTCGCGCGCATCGGGCGCCGGCCCAACCTGGCGGCCTTCGCCGGCACGGCCTTCCCCTACAACCGGGCGGAGGAGCCGAGCGCGCTCGTTCTCGGCCGTGCCGATCCGACCATCTATTCGGCAGCCGCGAGCCTGGTGGCCCGGATGGCGATCCAGGCCGGCCGCATCGTGCCGCTGACGCCGACGCCGGCCGCCAGCGTCGGCGACCGCTCCGCCATCTTCGTCGGCACGGCGGCACAGATGCCCGCCAGCGTGCTCGGCCAGGTCCATGTCGCGGAAAGCATCCGCACCAGCTGGCGCGACGAGACGAGCGCGGGCAAGCGTGTCATGCCCGCCTCGGCTGCTGCCGGGTTCGAGGCGCTCGACGGCGCCCTGCATCGCCCGGGCACCGAGATCGGCCAGGCGCCGGCCTCCAGCCCGGAGACCGAGGACACCAGCGCAACCTTCAATCGCTGGCGCAGCGAGGTCGGTGGCGGCGGGCTGCAGGGGCAGCTCGCCGGCTTCGAAGGCTGGCTGCAGCGCAATTTCGACATCTCGTTCTCGACCTTCCGCCTGCGCGAGGCGGCGGCGCCTCCCTATGACCCGGCGCCGAAGACGAGCCTGATCGTGGCGCAGCAGGCGAGCCCGAACGGCGGCGGCACCTGGACCGTGCTGACGGCGCCTTCCGAGGAGCGGCTGATCACCGGCATCCAGTCGATCTCGACGGTCCAGCGCTGGCCGCTGCTCGGGGGGGCGCTCACCACATATTCCGCGACGACCGACGCGATCGAGAGCCGGCCGCTGCTGACCTTCGAATTCGTGATGACCCAGCCGGTCGCGCCGGGGAATCTGCGCCTGATCGCCGCCAACTGGCTGTCCAGCAACGTCGTGGTCTACGCGATCGGGCTGGTGGTTTTGTGTATCGTTCTCGGCATTGTCACGACGGGCCTTCTGGCACGCCTGGGGAGACGGTCATGATTGGTTCTTTCCTCCGCATTTCGGGTGTCGCATCCCTGATCGCCGGCGGCTTGATGTCGGTGGCGGTGGCCGCCCACGCGGAGCAACTCACCATGCGCGGCACCGTCTCGGCCGATGACTGGAAGACCTACAGCGATCGCTTCGTCGCTCCCAACGGACGCGTCATCGACGACGCCAACGGCGACATCAGCCACAGCGAAGGGCAGGGCTACGGACTGCTGCTTGCCTTCGCCGCCGATGACCGCGCCGCCTTCGAGCGGATCTGGAGCTTCACGCGCACCGAACTGCTCCTGCGCGACGACGGCCTGGCCGTCTGGAGCTGGCGGCCGACGCTGCCGCATGTGCCCGACACCAACAATGCCAGCGACGGCGACCTGCTGATCGCCTATGCGCTCGCCGAGGCGGGCTGGGCGTGGAAGGAGAAGGGCTATATCCAGTCGGCCACGGCGATCGCCACCGCGCTCGGCAAGAAGACCGTGGTGAAGGATCTCGGCCGGGAGCTGCTGCTGCCCGGCGTCGATGGCTTCAGCCGCTCGGCGCGCCCGGACGGGCCGATCGTCAATCTCTCCTACTGGATCTTCGAGGCGTTTCCCGTGATGGCACAGCTGGCGCCGGCGACCAACTGGAAGGGACTTGCGAATTCCGGCCTGTCGCTGCTGCGGCAGGCGCAGTTCGGCGAGGAGCATCTGCCGACCGACTGGATCACGGTGCATGAAAAGCGGGTGGAGCCGGCCGAGGGCTTCGATCCCGTCTTCGGCTACAATTCCATCCGCATCCCGCTCTACATCCTGCGCGCCGGCATCACCGACGCCGCGCTGCTTGGGCCCTATGAAAAGGCTTGGTTCGGACCCGGCAAGCCGGGCCCCGCCGTGATCAACGTCAAGACCAACGCGGTCGAGAGCACGCTGGGCGAGCCCGGCTATCGCATCGTCGCCGCGGCGCTGGCCTGCGTGCGGGACGGCAAGCCGGTTCCGGACGACCTCAAGACCTTCTCGCCGACGCTCTACTACCCGTCGACCCTCCACCTTCTCTCCTTGTCCTTTCTGAAAGAAAGGCGCGCGGAATGCCTGTGAAGCAGCAGCTCCTGATCCTCGGCGCCTTTGTGATCATCGGCCTGGAAGGCGCCTATCTCCTCGACCA
>JAFKJZ010000355.1 GCA_017305815.1 Hyphomicrobiales bacterium | reverse complement strand
ACGAGAACATCTCCGGCGACGGGCTTAAGATCAGTCTCGGCAACGCCATCGGCTTCCTCGCCGCGCAGTTCGGCATCATCGGGCCGTTCCTGATGGGCGGCGCCTTCGCCGCGGCGATCGCCGCCTGGCGCAAGGGCGTGCCGGACGAGGACCGGATGCTGCTCGCCTTCGCGCTGCCGGTGATCCTGGTCGTCACAATCGCCAGCGTGCTCACCGTCACCAACGCCAACTGGGCCGCCTCCGGCCTGGTCGCCAGCGCCCTCGTCGGCACCGCCTTCCTGATCCGCGCCGACCGCTTCTCGCTGGTGCGCGCCGGCCTCGTCATCGGCATCGTCGCGCAGGTCGTGCTCATCGCCGGCAACACCATCGCCGACAAGGTGAAGCTGCCGCTCCTGAAGCATGGCGACATCTACAAGCAGGTGCTCGGCTGGAGCCGCCTCGGCGATGCCGTCCGCGCCGAGGCGAAGGCCTCCGGCGCGACCATGGTCGTGACGCTCAGCCGCGCCGACGCGGCGGCGCTCGTCTACTACCTGCGCAACGACCCCGTCGCGGTCACCGTCTGGCCCGACGATCCCGGCCCGGACAACCAGTTCGAGCTGACCCGCAGCATCGTCGACCATGCGCCGACCGGCCCTGCCCTGCTCGTCGCCGGCTGCGCCGAGGCGGCCCGGCTCGGCCCCTTTTTCGGCAGCGTCGAGGACAAGGGCCGGCTGACGATCCCGAGCGGCCCTGGTTCAAGCCGGCAATACCAGCTGTTCCGGCTCGACCAGCCAATCGCGCCGCTCAGGACCGTGCCGCTCTGCGTCCGCGACGCGGACTAGGGTTCTCGGCGGCGCGTGGCGCGCCGCGCGCAGGCCAGGGTCGGCGCCGCCGCGGTTGCTGGCGGGTGGCGCGCATACTATAAGCGCAGCCATCCTTCATCTTCGCGGAAACGGCCTTACCATGTCCGATGTCAAGAAGGTCGTCCTCGCCTATTCCGGCGGGCTCGACACCTCCATCATCCTGAAGTGGCTCCAGCTCGAATACGGCGCCGAAGTCGTCACCTTCACCGCTGACCTCGGTCAGGGCGAAGAGCTCGAGCCGGCCCGCAAGAAGGCCGAGATGATGGGCATCAAGCAGATCTACATCGAGGACGTGCGCGAGGAATTCGTCCGCGACTTCGTGTTCCCGATGTTCCGCGCCAACGCCCTCTACGAGGGCACCTACCTGCTCGGCACCTCGATCGCACGGCCGCTGATCGCCAAGCGCCTCGTCGAGATCGCACGCGAAGTCGGCGCCGACGCCGTCGCCCATGGCGCCACCGGCAAGGGCAACGACCAGGTCCGCTTCGAGCTCTCGGCCTATGCGCTGAACCCGAACATCAAGGTCATCGCGCCCTGGCGCGAATGGAGCTTCAAGTCGCGCACCGACCTGCTCGATTTCGCCGAGAAGAACCAGATCCCGGTTCCGAAGGACAAGCGCGGCGAGGCGCCGTTCTCCGTCGACGCCAACCTGCTGCACTCCTCCTCCGAGGGCAAGGTTCTGGAAGATCCCTCGCAGGAAGCCCCGCCCTACGTCTTCATGCGCACCATCGCGCCGGAGGATGCGCCCGACGTCGCGACCTATGTCGAGATCGGCTTCGAGAAGGGCGACGCGGTTTCGATCAACGGCGTGCACATGTCGCCGGCGACGATCCTGACCAAGCTGAACGAACTCGGCCGCGACAACGGCATCGGCCGTCTCGACCTGGTCGAGAACCGCTTCGTCGGCATGAAGTCGCGCGGCATCTACGAAACCCCCGGCGGCACCATCCTGCTCGCCGCGCACCGCGCGATGGAGAGCCTGACGCTCGACCGCGAGGCCGCCCATTTGAAGGATTCGATCATGCCCCGCTATGCGGAGCTGATCTATTACGGCTTCTGGTTCTCGCCGGAGCGCGAGATGCTGCAGGCGCTGATCGACAAGAGCCAGGAGCATGTCGAGGGCACGGTCCGGCTGAAGCTCTACAAGGGCAGCGCCACCGTCGTCGGCCGCTCGTCGCCGAAGTCGCTCTATTCCGACGCGCTCGTCACCTTCGAGGACGATCGCGGCGCCTATGACCAGAAGGACGCGGCCGGCTTCATCCGGTTGAACGCGCTCCGTCTGCGCACGCTGGCCGCGCGCGACAAGCAGGGCTGAGGCCCGGACGGCCTTTTCGCGTTTCGAAGGGACGCGGAAAGGCAAATTGCTCAACCCGGTTGCGTCTTCGGACCTAGGAGCCATAGCCGGCTCACCCGGAAACGCCCGAAAAAGCGAGGCAACAGGCCAACGTCATTGGCCTGTTGCTAAAGCTTCATTTTAGAGTTAGGTTATTCGGACTGGCCCGGCCCCCACCTCGGGGGCGGGACCGGTCCGGTGCCTGAAAGCGCCGGCGCCTCGGACACAAGACACGGACGGCCGCAAGATGCGTATGGATCTCGTCAGGAAAGCAGCCCGCACGGCCGACAAGAAGGCTTCGGAAGTGCGCGTGATGCTGCGTACGGCGGGCCTGCGTCCGACCCGGCAGCGCCTGGCGCTCGCGGAAATCCTGTTCGAGCGCGGCAACCGTCACATCTCGGCCGAAGGCCTGCACGAAGAAGCGATGAGCCATCGCGTGCCGGTGTCGCTCGCCACCGTCTACAACACGCTGCACCAGTTCACCGAAGCCGGCCTGCTGCGCGAAGTCGCCGTCGACGGCTCGAAGACCTATTTCGACACCAATGTCGACGACCACCACCACTTCTTCGTCGAAGGCGAGAATCGGGTGCTCGACATCCCGATGTCGTCGCTGCGCGTGGAAGACGTGCCGGTGCCGCCGGAAGGCATGGAAATCACCCGCGTCGACATCGTCGTGC
>JAFKJZ010000354.1 GCA_017305815.1 Hyphomicrobiales bacterium | reverse complement strand
CCACGCCGAACGTTTCGCTGCACAATCCGTGGGACCAGGCGGATCCGAAGGCGCTGAAGGCGCATGCCGACGCGCTCGGCCTCGGCTTCGACGCGATGAACTCGAACACCTTCTCGGACGCCAAGGACCAGAAGCTCTCCTACAAGTTCGGCTCGCTGTCGCATACCGATCCGGCCGTGCGCCAGCAGGCGATCGAGCACAACATCGAGACGATCGAGATCGGCAAGGCGCTCGGCTCCAAGGCGCTGACGGTATGGATCGGCGACGGCTCCAACTTCCCCGGTCAGTCGAACTTCACCGGCGCGTTCGAGCGCTATCTCGGCGCGATGAAGTCGGTCTATGCGGCTCTGCCGGACGACTGGCGCGTCTTCACCGAGCACAAGCTCTATGAGCCGGCCTTCTATTCGACGGTCGTGCAGGACTGGGGCACCAACTACATGATCGCCCAGGAGCTGGGTCCGAAGGCGTTCTGCCTCGTCGACCTCGGCCATCACGCGCCGAACGTCAACATCGAGATGATCGTCGCGCGGCTGATCCAGTTCGAGAAGCTGGCCGGCTTCCACTTCAACGATTCGAAGTATGGCGACGACGATCTCGACGCCGGCGCGATCAACCCGTTCCAGCTCTTCCTCGTCTTCAACGAGTTGGTCGACGCCGAACATCGGAAGGCCCGGGGCTTCAGCCCTGCCTATATGATCGACCAGTCGCACAATGTGACGGATCCGATCGAGAGCCTGATGACCAGCGCCATCGAGATCCTGCGCGCCTATGCGCAAGCGCTGCTGGTCGACCGCGCCGCGCTTGCCGGCTACCAGGACGGCAATGACGTGCTGATGGCGAACCAGACGCTGAAGCGGGCCTTCACCACCGATGTCGGGCCGATCCTCGCCAAGGCGCGGCTGGCCAAGGGCGGCGCCATCGATCCCGTCGGCGTCTACCGCGCGGCCGGATACCGGGCCAAGGTGACGGCGGAGCGTCCGTCGAGCGGTGGCAACTCCAGCGGCATCGTGTGACTTTTATACTTCTATTGACAACAGAATAAGAAGAGGCAGGTCCGATTCGACTTGCCTCTTCTCTGTGCCCTTCAGAACAGCTAGCTTGACTTCGAGCCTGACTGACCCTTCAAGGGGTACGGGTGCATGGCCATGATCTCGGCCGCTGGCGATTCCTCGCGAATGCCGGTTGTCGGGATCGAGCGCCGATGTGGGGGAACCGGCCGGTCCGTTCTTCGGACGGTCTCCCTCGGGGGTTCTCAATGGACAGGAGAGATTGATGAAGAAGGCTTCTACGCTCGTTATGCTCGTTGCCCTCGGCGCTGTGGCTGCTGGCTGCACGACCGGCTCGCGCGCCGGTGACGGCGCGGTCGTCGGTGGCCTCGCCGGTGCGGCGATCGGTGGTCTCGCCGGCGGCAGCGTCGGCGCTGCGGCGATCGGCGCCGGCGTCGGTGCGGTCACGGGCGCGATCATCGCTGACGCTTCCGGTCGCTGCTACTGGAAGGACCGCTACGGCCGTCGTCACTACACGTCTTGCCGCTAAGCGCGCTTCTGCGGTTTACCCGGAAGCGCGGGCCCCTGCGGCCCTGATCTTGCCGGGGCTTCTGCCTGTAGTGCGAGAAACGGCCGGAACCCAGGTTCCGGCCGTTTTCTTTTGGGCGCGTCAGACGTTCCCCGCGATCTCCGCGTCAGGAGCCCGGGCCTTCGTCCCCTGGACGTTCTCCCCGGACCGTTCTCTTGGAACTCATCGCCAGCCTCCCACATTACATCTCCGCATGGTGCAAGCAGGACGTGCCGCCCAGGGCTCTTCGTCAGGGCCGCGTCCGGAGGAGGTCGAAATGCGGAAATCTTCCCTCGTGATCGTCTTTGCGCTGTCCGGCGCCATCCTGGCCGGCTGCACGACCGGATCCCGGCAGGGAGACGCCGCCGTCGTCGGCGGCCTGGCGGGCGCGGCGATCGGCGGCGCGGCCACCGGCCGGGCCGGTGGCGCGCTGATCGGCGCGGGTGTCGGCGCCGTTACCGGCGCGATCATCGCGGACGCCACGACGGGTCGCTGCTACTGGCGCGACCAGTATGGCCGCCGTCACTACGTCGCCTGCCGCTGACCGGCTTGGGCCGGCTCAGTCGACCGACAGGAAGCGGGTCGGATGGACGTTGAGCAGATTGTCGTTCCAGCCCGAGAGCGTCGGCGACACCAGCGATAGCGAGACGTAGCCGAGCAGGGGAATGATCGGCGCGTCGGTGGCGAGAAGAGCCGCCGCCGCGTCGAGTTCCTGCTTGCGCCGTCCGGCGTCCATGTCGGTCGCGGCCTGGTCGAGCAGCTTGTCGTAGTCGCGGTTGTTGTAGCGCGCATAGTTGAAGCGGACATTGTCACTGCGCAGCACGGTCAGCAGGTCGATCGGATCCGCCTCGTCGGCAATCCAGCCCGTTCGCGCCACGTCGAAGTCGCCGCCATCGCGCAGACGTGCGAAATGCGCCTGGTTCGGTTCGGTGACGATCGTCGCCTCGACGCCGATCTCCTTCCACTGGTCGGCGATCACGCGCGCCGTCTCCTCATGGCCGAGTCCGGTGCCGACGCGGATCGCGAGCCGCAACGGCTTCCTCCCGGCGGCATCCGCCTCCGCCTCGTTCTTCTTGTCCGCTTCGGGAGCGACCTTGGCAGCGGGAGTGGCCGGAACTTCCGGCCCGGCGGGCTCTGCCTCGTCCTTGCCGGCCTCCATGGCATCCTTAGCCGGCGTATCGTTCGCCGGGGCTGCGTCGCCGGGCTTGGTGACGCTCGGCTTGGCCGTGATCGAATAGGTCACGTCGTGGTTTTCCGCGTCGCTGGCGCTGGCGTCCTTCGGGTCCGCATTCGCCGTGGCGGCATCGC
>JAFKJZ010000336.1 GCA_017305815.1 Hyphomicrobiales bacterium | reverse complement strand
CCTCGCCGAGATGATGATCGGCGAGATTTTGAGCCGTCCCAACGCGCGGCCGAGCGCGGTCGGACGCACCGTACTGGAGCTGCGCGGCCTCGCCGCCAAGGATGCGCGCGGCGTGCTGCGCCTGAAGGAACTCGATCTCGATATCCGCGCCGGCGAGATCGTCGGCATCGCCGGCGTCGCCGGCAACGGCCAGGACGAGCTGATCGCCGCCGTCACCGGCCTCGGCCGGATCGAGCGCGGCTCGGTCCGGCTCGACGGCGAGGATGTCACCAGGCTCGGCCTGCGTGACCGGCGCGAACGGGGCCTCTCCTATCTGAGCCCGGACCGCGCGGCGGAGGGGCTCTGCCTCGCCGCGCCGATCTCGGAAAACCTGATCGCCGGCCGGCATCGCGCGGCCGCGCTCTGCAAGGGCGGCGTGCTGCAGAAGGGCGCCATCAGGCGCCATGTCGAAACGCTGCTCGACCGCTTCTCGGTCAAGCGCGCCTCCTCGGCGCTGCCGATCTCCAGCCTTTCGGGCGGCAACCAGCAGCGCGTCGCCATGGCGCGCGAGCTCGACGGCGACCCGAAGCTCCTCGTTGCCTGCCAGCCGACGCGCGGCGTCGACATTCGCGGCATCGCCTTCATTCACCAGTGCCTGCTCGATTACCGCGAGGCGGGCGGGGCGGTGCTGGTCATTTCGGAAGAACTCGATGAACTCATCGCGCTGTCGGACCGCATCGTCGTCCTCTATGACGGCCGCGTCACCGGCGAGGTGTCGCGCGGCTCGGCCAAGGTCGAGGAGCTCGGTCGCATGATGCTGGGCGAAACCCGCGCGGAGATCGCCGCATGAGCGCCGTTGCTTCCACGGCCCGGACGGCGCCGGCGATCGGCTGGCGCGACGTCGCGCTGGCAGTCGCGCCGCTGGTGCTGGCGCTCGTCGTCGCCGGCATCGTGCTCGCCGTCGCCGGCCACAATCCGCTCGAAGTCTATTGGCTGCTGCTCAAGGAATCCTTCGGCGGCGTCAAGCGCATCGCCGCGACGGTCGCCGCCTCGACGCCGCTGATCCTGACCGGCCTCGCCACCGCCGTGGCGTTCCGCTCCGGCGTGTTCAATGTCGGCGTCGAGGGCTGCGTGCTCGTCGGCGGCCTCGCCGCCGCCTATGTCGGCTTCACCTTTGTCGGCCTGCCGGCCACGCTGCTGCTGCCCTTCGCGCTCGGCGCCGCCGTCATCGCCGGCACGCTCTGGATGCTGGTGCCGGCGCTCCTGAAGGCGCGGCTCGACGTCGACGAGGTCGTGACGACGCTGATGCTGAACTTCATCGCCGTCAGCCTCACCGCCTGGCTGGTCAACGGCCCGCTGCTGGCGCCGGGCTCGGCCAATTCGGCGACGCCGATGGTGGTCGAGGCGGCGCGCCTGCCGCGCCTGATGCCGCCCTCGACGCTGAATGCCGGCTTCCTGATCGCGATCGCGCTGCTCGTGCTCTACTGGCTCTGGGGCCGCGGCACGGCGCTCGGGCTCGAGACCCGGCTCGCCGGCCTCAATCCGCGCTTCGCCATCGCGTCCGGCATCAACGTGCCGATGCTGATCATCAAGATGATGCTGCTCTCCGGCGCCATCGGCGGCCTCGCCGGCGGCATCCAGGCGCTCGGCACCGTCAACCGCTTCGTCGTCGGCTTCTCGCCCGGCTACGGCTTCACCGGAATCGCCGTGGCGCTGCTCGGTCGCGGCTCGGCGATCGGCATCCTGCTGGCGGCGCTGCTCTTCGGCGCGCTGGCGACGTCCGGCGCCACCATCCAGCTCTTCAGCGACGTGCCGATCGAGATCGTCAACATCCTGCAGGGAACGGTGATGATCTTCGCGGTCGCCCGCTTCGGCTGGCTCCTGAAACAGCGGCAGGGCGGCAAATGATCGACAACATCATCCATGCGGCGTTCCTCATGACGACGCCGATCCTGCTCGCCGCCCTCGGCGGACTGGTCAATCGCGTCGCCGGCCTCGTCAATATCGGCCTCGATTCCATGATGCTGGCCGGCGCGCTGGTCGGGCTCATGGTCGCCTCGCAGACGGGAAGCTGGCCGGCGGCGCTTGTCGCCGCCGCCCTCGTCGGCGGCCTGCTCGGCCTCTTGATGTCGCTCACCGTCACGCGGTTGCAGGCGAACGAGATCATCGTCGGCCTCGGCTTCAACATCGCCGTCGCCGGGCTGGTGCGCTTCTTCCTGAAGAGCTGGTACGGCACCTCGGGCACGCTCAGCCTGCCCGACGTCGCCATGCTGCCTCGCATCTACATCCCCGTCGTCGCCGACATCCCGGTGCTGGGCGCGATCTTCTCCGACCACGACCCGCTGACCTGGGCCGCCTGGCTGCTGGTGCCGGCGACGGCCTGGTTCCTGGCGCGGACCCGCCTCGGCCTTCGCCTGCGGGCGGCCGGCGCGGCGCCGCAGGCGGCCCGCGCGCTCGGCCTCAACCCGCTCAATCTGCGCGACGCCTCCACCGTCTTCGCCGGCGCGATGTCGGGACTTGCCGGCGCCTATCTCTGCATCGGCGTCGTCGGCATCTTCAACGAGGGCATCACCGCCGGACGCGGCTTCCTGGCGCTCGCCGCCTTCTATTTCGGCCGCAACCGGCCCTGGCCGACGGCGCTCGGCGCGCTGCTGTTCGGCCTGTTCGACGCGATCCAGATCCGCCTGCAGGGGCGTGGCCTGCCGGCCGAGCTGGTGCAGACGCTGCCCTACGTGATGGTCATCGTCATCCTCACCCTGGTCGCCATCACCCTGAAGCGTGCGCGGAACAAAGGAGCCTGACATGGTCGAGACGACAAAGACCGCGCTCATCCTGGTGGATGTCATCAACTCGTTCTTCGAGCCCGGCCAGCCCAACTATTATGCCGGCGTCGAGGCGGTGCTGGAGCCGATGCGGGCGCTGCTCGACGCGGCGCGGAAGTCGGGCACGATCGTCGTGCACGCGGTCGAGAAGCACCGGCCTGCCGGGTTCGACGATTTCGAATGGCGCAAGCTCCCGGTCCATCACCTGGAAGACGCGCATGACGCCGCCTTCTTCGCGGAATTCCGCCCCGAGGGGCCGAACGAGACGACGATCTTCAAGCGCCGCTTCAGCGCCTTCTTCGCCACCGATCTCGCGCTGTTCCTGCACGAGCAGAAGGTGACGCGCGTCGTCATCGCCGGCGTCAAGACCAATGTCTGCATCCGCGCCTCGGCGCAGGACGCCTTCGCCAACGGCTTCGAGCCGGTGGTGCCGCGCGAGGCGACCAACTCCAACCGGCCGCATCTGGCCGAGGCGTCGCTGGAAGACATTGACCGCTATATGGGTCGCGTCGTGCCGCTCGGCGAAGCGCTCGGGATGCTGGCATGACCACCATCGCCATCACCGGCTTTGCCAGCCTCGACCATGTCGCTGTTCTCGACGGCGCGCCGAGGGCCGGCCGGACGACGACCATCCTGCAGCGGCCGCAGGACGCCTGGCCTCGCCTCGGCGGCGGCCCCGCCTTCGTCGCCATGGCGCTGGTCGCCGACGGCATCGCGCAGGCGATCCCCGTCAGCTGGATCGGCGACGATACGGCGGGCGACGCCTATCGCGACCAGCTTGCCGCCAGGGGCGTGCCGGATCGGGGGCTCGACGCCGTCGCCGGCGCCCGCACGCCCGTCTCCGTGCTCGCCTATGAGCCGGACGGCGGCTGCATCTGCCTCTACGATCCCGGCATGCCGGCCGGGCTGACCCTGTCGGCCGCGCAGCGCGAGCTGGTCGGCACGGCCGACTGGGTCTGCATCACCATCGGCCCCGCCGCCGTCAACGACGCCGTGCTCGACGCGATCCGCCCCGGCACGCGGCTCGCCTGGATCGTCAAGCACGACCCGCGCGTCCTGTCGGTGGCGCAGGCGGCCCGCTTCGCGGCGCGCGCCGACCTGATCTGCTTCAGCCATGCCGAGGCCGGCTTCGTCCAGCAGGCGCTGGCCGGGGCGGGCGCGGCGCGGCCGGGCCAGGTGCTGATCGAGACGCGCGGCGGCGCCGGTGCCACCATCACGCGCGACGAGCGCTCCATCGCGGTTTCGGCCGACCCCCTCGCCGTTACCGATCCGACCGGCGCCGGCGACAGCTTCGCCGGCGGCGTGCTGGCGGCTCTCGCCAAGGGCGAGACCGATCTCGCCGCCGTCGTGCGCTCCGGCCATGCCGCCGCGCGCCGGCTGCTGCTCGCACGCCAGACTTCCGAAAATGAAAGTGCATTGAGAGAATGACCAAGCAAGACGAAAAGACCAATACCGCCTGGTACATCGGCGCGAAGCGCGACCAGGTCGGCAGCGGTGCCATTCTCGTCGGCGATCCCGCCCGCATCGGCCGCATCGCCGAGCACCTGAGCGATGTCGAGTTCCTGCCGGAAAACCGTGGCCTGCGCACGGTCACCGGCACCCGCAACGGCCAGCGCATCACCGTCAGCGCCTTCGGCATGGGCGCGCCGATCGCGACCATCGTCCTGCACGAACTGTTCGCGCTCGGCGTGCGCAGCTTCCTGCGCATCGGCACCGCCATGGCCGTGCCGCCGGCGAAGCTCGGCGATTTCGTGCTGGCGGATGGCGCGCTGCGCGCCGAGGGAACCTCCAACACCTATGCGCCGCTCGGCTTCCCCGCGATGGCCGATTTCGAGCTGAACACGACGCTGCGCCAGCATCTCGGCCGCTCCGGCCGCACCTGGCACGCCGGCGTCTACGGCACCTATGATGGCTTCTATACCGAGATGTTCGGCCTTTCCGGCCAGAGCCGGGCGATGATCGACACGCTGAAGCAGGACATCCAGCGCCTCGGCCTGATCGGCACGGACATGGAGACCTCGGCGCTGCTGGTGGCGGCCCGCGTGCTCGGCGCCAGCGCCTCGACGCTCTGCGTCGCGACGGTCGACGCCTTCAGCCAGGAGAAGATCGACGACGCGGCGATGGCCGTCGCCGAGCGCGAATTGTTCGAGGTCGCGCTCGATTCGATCGCGGAATTTGCAACGAAGAAGAACGAGGTGACGTCATGACGTCGATGGTCGACCGCTATTTCAACACGCTGGCCGAGCGGCTCGAAAGGGTCCGCACCACCCAGGCCGCGGCCATCGAACAGGCGGCCGAGCTCTGCGCGGCGAGTATTGCCGCCGACAAGCTGGCCTTCACCTTCGGCACCGGCCACGGCGCGCTGCCGGCTCTCGAAAGCTTCCCGCGCACCGGCACGATCACCGGCTTTCGGCCGATCGTCGAGAGCACGATGATCTCGTTCCACCGCGTGCTCGGCGACATGGGCGCGCGCCAGTATCGCTTCATCCACGCCGTCGAGGGCTATGGCAAGGCGATCCTGAACTCGCATCAGCTCGACCCGCTCGACACCATGGTGCTGTTCTCGCATTCCGGCATCAACGCCGTGATCCTCGACATCGCGCTCGAGTGCAAGGCGCGCGGCATGAAGGTGGTCGGCGTGACGTCGCTGCCGCATTCGAGCGTCACCCCGTCGCGCCACTCCTCCGGCAAGCGCCTGTTCGAGGTCGCCGACGTCGTCATCGACACCGGCATTCCGAAGGCCGACGCCTCGCTCGTGATCGAGGGCCTGGAGCATCCGGTCGGCGCCAATTCGACCAGCGTCACCATCGCGATCGCCCATGCGATCGTGGCGACGACGGCCGAGAAGCTCGTTCAGCAGGGCATCAAGCCGTTCGTGATGGTCAACCCCAACACGACCAGCAAGGCCGAAGCCAACGCCCAGAACGACCGCAACTACGAGGAACTGTGGCGGAGACTGAAGTCGCGGTGAGCCAGATGGAACGAGGACTTTTCATCGGCGGCGCCTGGCGCGACGCCGCCAAGGGCGAGCGGATCGAGATCCGCGATCCGGCGACCGGCGAGCTTGTCGGCTCCAGCGCGCTGGCGTCGAGGGCGGATGTCGACCTCGCCGTCGCCGCTGCCGGCCGCGCGCTACCCGCCTGGGCTTCGATGCACGCCGACCAGCGTGCGAAGATCCTGCACCGCGCCGCCGATCTCGTCGCCGAACGCATCGACGCCATCGCAGCGATGCTGACGCGCGAGCAGGGCAAGCCGGTGCCGGACTCGAAGAAGGAGATCGGCTTCGGCATCGAGGTGATTCGCTACTATGCGGAGGAGGGGCGTCGCCTCGGCGGCTCTATCCGGCCGTCGTCGCGCCCCGACATCAAGAGCATCGTCACGACTGCGCCGGTCGGCGTCGTCGGCGCCATCGTGCCGTGGAACTATCCGGTCGATCTCTATTGCTGGAAGATCGCGCCGGTGCTGGCGGCGGGCTGCACGCTCGTCGCCAAGCCGCCGCACGAGACGCCGCTTGCGATCGGCATGGTGGTGCAGTGCTTCGTCGACGCGGGCGTGCCGGAAGGCGTCGTCAACGACATTCCGGGCACCGGCCCGGAGGTGGGCGCGGCGCTGGCCGAACATCCCGACATAAGGATGATCACGGCGACCGCCTCGGTGCCGGCCGGCCAGTCGATCATGCGCGCCTCCGCCGGCACGCTGAAGCGGCTGTCGCTGGAGCTGGGCGGCCAGAGCCCGTTCGTGGTGCTCGACGACGCCGATCCGGTCGAGGCGGCGGCGGCCGCGGCGCGCCGCTCCTTCTCCAACATGGGCCAGATCTGCATCGCGGTGAACCGCATCCTCGTCTCGAAGGGCATCCACAAGGAGTTCGTCGAGGCGCTGGTGGCGGAAACGCGCAAGATCCAGCTCGGCAATGGCAGCCTGCCCGGCGTGCTCTATGGCCCGATGCTGCATGAGGGCGTGCGCCAGCGCGTGACGACCCATGTCGCCGACGCCGTCGCCAAGGGCGGCAAGCTGCTGGTCGGCGGCCGGATTCCGGAAGGCGAGGAATTCGCCAGGGGCTTCTTCTACGAGCCGGCCCTCGTCGACAACGCGCCGGACGATGCGCTGGCGCTGACGGAAGAGACCTTCGGCCCGCTGGCGGCGATCCGCCCGGTGGCGGACGACGCCGAGGCGCTCCGCGTCGCCAATGCGCTGCCCTATGGCCTCGCGGCCTATGTCTATTCGCGCGATCTGGAACGGGCCTGGGCGCTCGCCGACCGGATCGAGGCGGGCGCGATCGGCGTCAACGTCAACGACACGACGGAACTGCAGGCGCCGTTCGGCGGCTGGAAGATGAGCGGCATGGGCCGCGAACTCGGTCCGGAAGGCCTCGCCGCCTTCCGCGAATCCAAGCACATCAAGATGCGCGTCCGTCCGCTGGCGGTCTGAGCCGCTTCCCGTATCCGGACGCGCCGATCTCTAGCGGCGCGTCCGGCGCTGGCGGGCCTTGCCGATACGGTTGTTCCGTCGG
The DNA here is from genome assembly GCA_017305815.1 of Hyphomicrobiales bacterium. Classification (GTDB taxonomy): domain Bacteria; phylum Pseudomonadota; class Alphaproteobacteria; order Rhizobiales; family Kaistiaceae; genus Kaistia; species Kaistia nematophila. The sequence continues at coordinate 11,103 of JAFKJZ010000336.1, read as the reverse complement.
TCCGCTCCGCGAGGCTTTCCCCTGCCTTTCGCGATGATTTCGCCGACGCTGGTCCGGCCCTGAATCCTCTGGAAGAACCGCCATTTCCCGTTGCCCGGGCTTCGTCATTCGACGCGTCCGGCCGAACCCGCATGGCCGCGAACGGCTTCGAAAGACGCAGCGCCTTCACGGCGGCGGTTGACAGCGCAATCTGGTTGCAGCATGGTGAGAACGTTCTCAGAGAACGTTCTCACTGACGATATGGACCTTGGGAGGGGCGCATGGTCAGAGACGGGCAAATTGCGCTCGCGGTCGGCGCTGTTTCCAAATCCTACGGCGCCACCGTCGCGCTCGAGCGCGTCGATCTGGTCCTGAAGCCGGGCGAGGTGCATGCGCTGCTCGGCGAGAACGGCGCCGGCAAGTCCACCCTGGTGAAGGTCCTGAGCGGTGTCGTGCGGCCCGATAGCGGCAGCATGTCGCTCGACGGCGGCGCCTTCCAGCCGCGCACCATCCTCGAGGCGCGCGGCGCCGGTGTTGCCACCGCCTTCCAGGAACTGAGCCTGCTTCCCAATCTGACGGTGGCCGAGAACCTGATGCTGCCGCGCATGCCGCGCGGCGTTGCGGGCCTCGCCTCCGCTTCCGCCGCACGCGCCGCCGCCGCGGCGATCCTGAAGCGCTACGAGCTTTCGCGCATCGATGCCGGCGAGATCGTCTCCGACCTGTCGCTTGCCGACCGGCAGCGGCTCGAGATCGTCCGCGCCATGGAGCACGCTACCAAGGTTCTCGTCCTCGACGAGCCGACGGCGGCGCTCGCCGAGGTCGACTGGCTGTTCGGATTGATCCGCCAGGCCACGGCGCGCGGCGTCGCGGTCCTCTATATCTCGCATCGGCTTGCCGAAGTGCGCGCTCTCTGCAGCCGCGCGACGGTGCTTCGCAACGGCCGCAGCATCGCCACCGTCGATCTCGCCGGGGCGTCCGATGCCGACATCTTCGAGATGATGGTCGGGCGCGCCGTCCGCAGCGAGAAGGCGGACCGGCCGGTGCGGGCCGCCGGCGCAACGGCATCGATCGCCGTCGACAAACTGTCCGGCGGCCAGTTGAAGGACGTCACCTTCGCGCTCCGCCAGGGCGAGGTTCTCGCCGTCGCGGCGCTGGAAGGGCAGGGCCAGCGTGACCTTTTCCGCATGCTGGCCGGCCTCGCGAAGCCGGCGGGCGGCGTCATTCGGGTCGACGGCAAGCCGACGACCCTGCGCAATCCGCAGGCGGCGCTGAAGGCTGGCCGCGGCATCGCCTATGTGCCGGAGGAGCGCAAGACCGAGGGTATTCTGTCGAGCCTGACGGCGGCCGGCAACATCACGCTGCCGGTCGCGGGGCGGATCGCGCGCGGCGGCCTGGTCTGGAGCGGACTGGAGGCGGAGGCGGCTGCGTCGGTCGCGGCGAGCGTCGATCTCGCGGCGCGCTATCTCGCCTTTCCGATCGCCGATCTTTCCGGCGGCAACCAGCAGAAGGCGCTTCTGGCGCGCACCCTGCTGACGGGCGCCAGCACGCTGCTCCTGTTCGATCCGACGCGCGGCGTCGATGTCGGCACCAAGCAGTCGATCTATGCCGCGATTCGGCGCTTCGCCGACGCCGGCGGCTCGGTGCTCTTCTATTCGTCCGAACTGCCCGAGGTCACCGACCTCGCCGATCGCTGCCTCGTCCTCTATGGCGGCCGCATCTTCGCGGAATTTAGCGGCGACGCACTGGAAGAACAGCGCCTTGTCGGCGCGCTGGTGGGGCATGCGGCAGCACCGAAGGGCGCAGCGCATGCCGCCGGTCTGGAGAAAGCGTCATGAGTGTGAGTGCGGTGGGGTCGCTCGAGGGTGAGCGGGGTGGCCGGCGGCCGGGATGGGTACGGGCGTTGACCAGCGGCGCGGCGATCGTCACGCTGCTCTATGTCGTGCTCTATGCGCTCTATGCGATGTGGGAGCCGCGCGCGCTTTCCTCCTATACCTTCACCAACCTGATCAACAACGCCGCGCCGCTGGCGATCGCCGCCGCCGGCGAGACGTTGGTGGTGCTGAGCCGCGGCTTCGACCTCTCGGTCGCCGGCGTCGTGTCGCTCACCAACGTCTTCATGGCGGTCAAGCCGATGGAGGGTCCGGGCGGCGCGCTGCTGAGCTTGCTCGGCTGCTGCGCGATCGGCGCGGCGGTGGGAACGGTCAATGGCTGGCTGGTCGCGGTGCTGCGTCTTCAGACCATCGCCGCCACGCTTGGCACGATGATCGTTTGCCAGGGCCTGGCGCTGGTCGTGCTCGACGCGCCGGGCGGCATGGTCGCCGACTGGGTGTCCTATGAACTGACGGGAACGCTGTTCGGCGTGGTGCCGGTCGCGGGCCTGATCGTCGGCGCCGTCGCGCTCGCCTGGCTCGCTTTCGTACGCACCAATACCGGCATCGGCATCTATGCGGTTGGCGCCGACGAGCAGGCCGCCATGCTTTCCGGCGTCTCGGTGACGCGCGTTCGCTTCGCCGCCTTCGTCGGCGCGGGCATGCTCTATGGCGTCGCCGGCTTCATGCTGAGCGCGCAAACCGCCACCGGCAATCCGAACGCCGGCGCGCCCTTCCTGATGCTGGTCTTCGCGGCGGTCGCGCTCGGCGGCACCTCGCTCTCCGGCGGTCGCGGCGGCCTGATCGGTTCGATCGTCGGCGCCGGCGGCCTGATGCTGCTGCAGAAGGTGCTGTTCTCCGGAGGCGTGTCGTCCTTCTACACCGGCATCTTCCAGGGCTTCGTCCTGATCCTCGCCATCCTGTTCGGCCGCTTCATGCCACGCCTGTTCAACGCCGGAGCGAAGAAATGAGCGGATCGGAACCCAACAGCGCCGCCTTCCAGGCGTCGGCCGACCTTCGTCGCGGCGGTGGCATGTCGCGCGAGACCGCCAATGCGATCATCGTCTTCGGGCTCGCCATCCTGCTGATCCTCGGATCACGCTTCGTCAGCCCGGCGCTTGGCTCCTGGAGCCAGGTGCTGACCGTGCTGATGCTCGCCTCGTTCCTGATCGTGCTCTCCTTCGGCCAGGGCCTGGTCATCCTCGTCGGCGGGCTCGATCTCTCCATCCCCTCGGTGATCACGCTCGGCGGCGTGCTGGCGACCGGCTGGTCCGGCGCTGGCGAATGGTACGTGCTGCCGGCGATCCTGGCGGTCTGCGCGCTGGTCGGCGTCTTCAACGGTCTCGGCGTCACCGTGCTCAGGATCCCGCCCTTCATCATGACCATGGCGACGTCGATCATCCTCGCCTCGGCCGCCCTCGGCTATACCAGCGGCACGCCGCGCGGCGCCTCGCCGGCGGTGCTGACGGCGCTGATGAAGACGACGTGGCTCGGCGTGCCGGTGGTCGTCTATTTCGTCGTCCTGTTCGTCGTCGCCGGTTGGCTGCTGCAGAGCCGGACCGTGTTCGGCCGCAAGCTCTACGCCGTCGGCGCCAACGATCAGGCGGCGCGCGTCGCCGGTGTCTCGGTCGGTTCCGTCACGGTCCAGGCCTATGTCGTCAGCGCGGTCTGCGCCGGCTTCGTCGGCATGATGCTGGTCGGCTACGCCAATGGCGCGACGCTCCGGATGGGCGACAACTACCTGCTGCCCAGCATCGCGGCGGTGGTGATCGGCGGCTCGTCGATCCTCGGCGGCCGCGGAAGTTTCATCGGCACGGTGGGCGGCGCCTTCCTGCTGACGACGCTCGGCACCGTGATCGCGGCGATCGGCCTGGAGCAGGGCTGGCGGACCGTGATCGAGGGCGGGATCATCGTCGCCGCCCTGTTTTTCATGCGCGAGGAGTTCTTCGCTCGGCTGCGACGGCCGAAGCGGAGCTGAAGGGGAGGTCGCTCCGGTCGATGCACGTCTTTGTCTTCGGGTGAGAACGTTCTCACTGCATCGTCGGGCCGTCCAAAGCGAAGAAAGAGGAGAGGAAACATGCGGAATTGGAAGCGTCTTGGCAGGGCGACGATGCTCTGCACCACGGCGGCGGTGGCCCTGGCCGGTCTGGTCGGGTCGGCCCATGCCGAGGACAAGAAGTTCAAGATCTATCTGAGCCTCAGCTACAGCGGCAACGCGTGGCAGTCCGAGGCGGCGAACATCGTCAAGGCGCTGGCCGCGACGCCGCCCTATGACAAGCAGGTCGAGCTGATCGAGGTGATCTCGGGCACCGACCCGCAGGCGCAGATCTCCGCCTATGAAAGCATGATCGAGGCGGGCGCCGACGGCATCGTCACCTTCCCGATCTCCTCGACGGCGCTCAACCGCGTCATCAAGCGCGGCTGCGAGCAGGGCGTGAAGTTCTTCACCTACGACGCCACGGTCACCGAGCCCTGCGCCTACAATGTCAGCTACATCACCTCCGGCTTCGGCGAGAATTCGGCCCAGGCGCTGGTCAACGAGCTCGGCGGCAAGGGCAAGATCTTCCTGAGCCGCGGCGTGCCCGGCAATTCGGTCGACAAGCGCCACACCGACGGCGCGATGCACATCTTCAAGCAGTATCCGGGTATCGAGATCGCCGCCGAATACTATTCCTACTGGGACGACCGCACGACCCAGCAGGAGACCGCCAAGGCGCTCGCCGCACATCCGGATGTCGACGGCATCTGGGCGCAGGCCGGCGAATATGGCGCGATCCAGGCGCTGCAGGACGCGGGCTCCAAGCTCGTGCCGATCACCGGCGAGAACTCCAACGGGCTCCGCCTCGCGCTTGCCAATCCGGACATGCAGGCAAAGGGCCTGAAGGGCGTTTCGGCCGGCTCGCCGCCGGCGCAGTCGGGCTATGCCTTCAAGCTGCTGATGGAAATCCTGACCGGCAAGCGCACGCTGGAGCCGACCAACATCGAATACCCGCTGCCGTGGGTTCCGGCCGCTTCGGTCCAGGTCTGCGCCGGCGACACGTTCGAGAATGGCTGCAACGTCTTCCCGGAAGGCAAGGTGCCGTCCTCCTTCGTGACCGAAGTGTTCAATCCGGAACTGCTGCCCGAGCTGTCGCTGACCTCGGCCCTCGACGGCAAGCCGACCCCGGGTGCGACGATCCAGCCGCTGCCGGCCGACGTCGTCAAGGCTCCGAACGAGCCCGGCATCAACTGCCAGAACTGCGAGCCGCCGGCCGATCTCTACAAGCTGACGAAGATCCAGCCGACCGTGACCCCCTGATGCAACCGGTGGACGGCTCCGGCCGTCCACCATCCCATTGACGAGACGAGGAACGAGAATGGCCAAGTATCTGAAGCGCGGTCAGGATTCGAGCGCTGTCGCCGAGAATGACGCGAAGGTCCGCGCGACGGTGGAGGGCATCCTGGCCGATATCGGCAAGCGCGGCGACGCGGCGGTGCGCGAGCTTTCGGAGCGCTTCGACGCCTGGTCGCCGGAGACCTTCCGTCTGAGCGACGCCGACATCGAGGCAGCGCTCGCCAAGGTCTCGAAGCAGGATCTCGACGACATCCGCTTCGCCCAGGCCCAGGTTCGCAATTTCGCCGAGAAGCAGCGCGCCTGCATTCTCGATCTGGAGGTCGAGACGCTTCCCGGCGTCGTGCTCGGCCACAAGAACATCCCGGTCAACGCCGTCGGCTGCTACGTGCCGGGCGGCCAGTATCCGATGGTCGCCTCCGCCCATATGAGCGTGGTGACCGCCAAGGTGGCGGGCGTGAAGCGCATCGTCGCCTGCGCGCCGCCGTTCAAGGGCGGGCCGCACCCGGCGATCGTCGCGGCGATGCACCTCGCCGGCGCCGACGAGATCTATGTGCTTGGCGGCGTCCAGGCCGTCGGCGCCATGGCGCTCGGCACCGAGACGATCGCCCCGGTCGACATGATCGTCGGCCCCGGCAACGCCTTCGTCGCCGAGGCCAAGCGCCAGCTCTATGGCCGCATCGGCATCGATCTCTTCGCCGGCCCGACCGAGACGCTGGTGATCGCCGACGACAGCGTCGACGGCGAGATCTGCGCGACCGACCTGCTCGGCCAGGCGGAGCACGGCAAGAACTCGCCGGCGGTGCTGCTGACCAATTCGGAAAGGCTCGCCCGCGACACGATGGCGGAGATCGAGCGCCAGCTGCAGACGCTGCCGACGGCGGCGCTGGCCGGCCAGTCCTGGGCCGACTATGGCGAGGTCATCGTCTGCGACAGCTACGAGGAGATGGTGGCGGAAGCCGATCGGATCGCCTCCGAGCATGTCCAGGTCATGACCCGCGATCCCGATTATTTCCTCGCCAACATGACCAACTACGGCGCCCTGTTCCTGGGCCCGCGCACCAATGTCGCCTTCGGCGACAAGGTGATCGGCACCAACCACACGCTGCCGACCAAGAAGGCGGCGCGCTATACCGGCGGCCTGTGGGTCGGCAAGTTCATCAAGACCTGCACCTATCAGCGGGTTCTGACGGACGAGGCGAGCGCGCTGGTTGGCGAAGTTTGCTCGCGCCTTTGCATGCTGGAAGGATTCCACGGCCACGCCGAACAGGCGAACATCCGCGTCCGTCGATTCGGGGGGCGCAACGCCGCCTGAGCACCATGGACCGCGGAGGGATGATCATGGCTGACAACGCGAAGGGCCGGGAGCGCAAGCCGCGCATCACGGTCAAGGATCTGGCGCGCGACCTGAACATGTCCGTGTCGACCGTGTCGCGCGCCTTCCATCCCCACGCCGTCATCGCGCAGCAGACGCGCGACGTGGTCCTGAAGCGGGCGCAGGAGATCGGCTACCGGCCGAACCCCTTCGCCCGCAGCCTGATCACCAAGAAGACCCGCATTGTCGGATTGGTGGTGTCGGACATCACCAATCCTTTCTACCCTGAAGTCGTCACGCGGATGACCGAGGACCTGCGCGCCTTCGGCATGAACGTCATGCTGGTGGCCGCGCAGGCGCCGAGGGAGATCGACGACGCGGTCCGTCTCCTGCTCACCTATCAGCCGGACCTCGCCATCATCCTCGCCTCGCGCCTGTCGCCGGAGGTGCGCGACGAATGCGAGGCGCAGGGGACGCCGGTGGTGTTCTTCAACCGCCTGTCCGAGGACGATCACTGCTTCGGCGTCAGCTGCGACAACCGCATCGGCGGCGCCATGGTCGCCGATTTCCTCATTGATCGCGGCCATCAACGTCTTGCCTATATCGCGGCGAGGCCGGACGCCTCGACCAATGTCGAACGCCGGGCCGGGTTCGTTCAGCGCGCCATCGAGCGCGGGCTGGAGGAGCCGGTCTGCGTCGAGGCCGGGCTGTTCTCCTACGAAGCCGGCTATGGCGCGGCGGCGGCCTTCGGGGCGCTGGCCTCTCGCCCTGACGGCGTCTTCTGCGCCAACGACATTCTCGCCATCGGCTTCATGGACGGCGTTCGCCGCGAGCTCGGGCTCGCCATTCCCGAGGATCTTTCCGTCGTCGGCTTCGACGACGTCGCGATGGCCGCCTGGCCGTCGCATGCGCTGACGACCGTACGCCAGCCGGTCGAGGCGATGCTGAAGAGCACGGTCGACATCGCGCGCAAGGTTTCCGCCCAACCGGCGGCCGAACCTTTCGTGCAGCGCATCGCGCCGACGGTGCTGGTCGAACGGCAATCGACGAGGAACCGCCATGCGGACTGACAAGGCCGGGCGGGCGCTGTTCGAGCGCGCTGTGACGCTGCATCGCGAGGATTGCTCGGCGCTCGCCGAGCCGGCGCGCTTCACGGCCAGCGCCGTGGCGCTGCCGGGCGCCGCAGAAGAGGCGCTGGCCGATCGGGGCGTCGTCTATCGCGTCGAGGCCGGCAAGGCCTATGAGGCGTTCCGCCGGTTGATCGGCCAGCTCGCCGGGCTGCTGATCCTGGTCCAGGCCAGTGGTCGGCGCGAGGTGCTCGACCTGCCGGATCTGCCGATCGCCGACGAGCGCTGGCGTCAGGCGGGCGAAACGCTGGCGGCGCTCGACGCACCGGGCGGGCTTGCCGCGCACAAGGCCAGGCTCGACGCCACCTTCGCGCATATCGGCGCCGGCCTTCGGCATTTCCGCCGCTTCGGCGAGATCGGCGGCGGCGAGGCGGCGCTCGCGATCGCCTCGAACGAGATCAACGCGGCCTATCAAGCCCTGAGGAGCGCCTCCGACATGGAGGCGGGCTTGAGCATGGTCGATTTCAGCCAGGCCTGCTGTTCATGCATGGTCCAACCAACACGATGCTAGGGAGGAAGACTATATGGGCGACTATTCGATCTGGGTGCTCGAATACAGCTATGTCACCAACTACCACAAGAGCGGCGTGCTCTATGGCGCGCACAATCAGGGCTATGTGAAGCTTCCCTATTGCTATGCCCTGATCAAGGGCAACGGCCATACGGCCATGATCGACGTCGGCTATAACGACAAGGACTATGGCAAGGTGCTGGGCGACCGCTTCGGCGTCGAGAACTGGCGCTCGCCGCGCACCGTGCTCGGCGGGGTCGGCGTCAAGCCGGAGGAAGTCGACACCGTCTTCGTCACGCACGCCCATTTCGACCATTTCGGCAATGTCGAGGACTTCCCCAACGCCACCTTCTACATCCAGGAGCGCGAGGTCGCGAAATGGGCCTGGGCGATGGCGCTGCCAGACCGCATGCGCTGGATGATGACGGCGGTCGATCCCGGCGACATCGTGCGCGGCCTCGACCTCGCCCGCCAGCGCCGCCTCGTCACCGTCGACGGCGCCCGCGCCGACGTGCTGCCGGGCGTCGACCTGCACGCCGCCTTCGACAGCCACACCTTCGGCTCGCAGTGGATCACGGTCCGCAATGACGGCGAGAAGGATTCGTCCGATACCTGGGTGCTCGCCGGCGACCTCGTCTATGTGTTCGACAACATCGAAGGCCCGGGCGGCGCCGTCGACGTCAACGATCCGATCTATGTGCCGGTCGGCCTCGCCACCGGCAGCCAGACCAATCTGGTGCTGGCGACCGAGGAGATGATGAAGCAGGTCGGCTACGAATCCCGCCGCGTCATCCCGATCCACGAGGAGCGGCTGCGCGACCGTTTCCCCTCGCGCATCACTGCGGACGGCCTGCGCATCACCGAGATCTGCCTCGCCGACGGCGAAGCCTCGAAGGTGAACTGATGCAGCCGATCCGCAACGTCGCCATCGTCGGCGCCGGGCTGGTCGGTTCGGGTTGGGCGATCGTCTTCGCCCGATCCGGCGCGACCGTCCGGGTCTTCGATGCGGAGGCGTCGATCCGCGCCTCCGTGCTCGATCGCATTCGCGAAAGCCTGGCCGAGATGCGCTCGGTCGGGCTCGTCGACGAGGTCGAGGCCATCCTCGCACGCATCTCGGTCGCCGACAGCCTCGCCGAGGCGGTGGCCGAGGCCGACTATGTGCAGGAGTCGGTGTTCGAGCGCGTCGACGTCAAGACGGCGATCTCGCTGGCGATCGACGCGGCGATGCGGCCGGATGCGATCGTCGGCAGCTCGTCCTCCGGCATTCCCGCTTCGGCCTTCACGGAGGGCTGCCGCAATCGCTGTCGCTTCCTGATCAGCCATCCGGTCAATCCGCCGCATCTGGTTCCGGTGGTCGAGCTGGTGCCGGCGCCCTGGACAGACCCGGCGATCGTGCCGTTCCTGCGGGCCGAGATGGAACGCTTCGGCCAGGTGCCGGTGGTGGTCAATCGCGAGATTGCCGGCTTCATCCTGAACCGCCTGCAGGGCGCGCTGCTGAACGAGGCCTGGGCCCTGTTCGAGGATGGCTATGCCAGCGCCGCCGACATCGACGCCACCGTCGCGCATGGCCTCGGCCTGCGCTGGTCGTTCATGGGGCCGTTCGAGACGATCGACCTGAACGCTCCGGGCGGCGTCGCCGACTACGCAGAGCGCCTCGGGCCGCTCTATCACTCCGTCGCACAGGATCGCACCGAGCCGCGGCCCTGGTCGGACGAGCTCGTCGGGCGGGTCGCGGCCGAGCGGCGCGGTGCGTTGCCGGGCGAGGCCCTCGCCGATCGCCGCGCCTGGCGGGACGGCCGGCTGATGCGGCTCGTGGCGCACAAGCAGGCCCAGAAGGACTGAGATGACCGCCTCAGCATCGATCGGCGCCAAGGCGCTTCAGGGCAGGGTCGCGCTCGTCACGGGCGGGGCGGGCGGCATCGGCGCGGCGATCGTGCGGACGTTGGCGGCGGCGGGCGCGACCGTCGTCGTCGGCTACAACGCCTCCGCCGAGGCGGCCGAGGCGCTGGCCGCCTTGCTGCCGGGCGATGGGCATCGGGCGCTCGCCGCCCCGGTCACCGATACGGCCGCGATCGGCCGGCTGGCCGCGGAGGTCGAGGCCGGCTATGGCCGGCTCGACATGCTGGTGAACTGCGCTGGCACCACGCGCTTCGTCGCCCATGGCGATCTCGACGGGCTCGACGACGCGCTGATCGACCAGGTGCTGGCGGTCAATGTGCGCGGCCCGATCGCGATGGTCCGCGCCTTCCGTCCTCTGCTCAAGGCGTCCGGCGACGGGCTCGTTGTCAACATCTCCTCGATCGCCGCGGTGACGGCGATGGGCAGCAACATCGCCTATTGCGCCTCGAAGGCGGCGGTCGACAATCTGACGAAGTCGCTGGCGCGCGCGCTGGCGCCCGAGATCCGCGTCGTCTCGGTCTCGCCGGGGCTGGTCGACACGGAATTCGTCAGGGGCCTCGACCCGGAATGGCGCGACCGGCAGGCGGCGCAGACGCCGCTCGGCCGGCTGTCCGAGCCGGAAGAGGTGGCGAATGCGGTGCTGGCGGTGGCGAGCCTTCTGACCTTCACAACCGGCTCGATCATCCCGATCGATGGCGGCCGGCCGCTCTGCTAGCGGGGGCGGCGGGGGATCGCGCCGGAAGAGGTCTTTCCGCTGACACGCAAACTGCGTAGGAGAGCAGCTGGATCGGCGGGAACCACCTCGCCGACAAAGTTGCGGAGACATGGATGTCGGACAAGACGGAAGCCGAGCTCGACACGGACTTCGACGAATTCGAAGGCGACCACTATCAGGTGACGATCACCGTCGACGTGATCGCCAGCAACCCGACCGAAGCGGCGATGCTGGCCTACTGGTCGCTCAACGACGAGCTGCCGGACACCTTCGAGGTGAAGAATGCCGAAGGCGAATCCGAGGAAGTCACCCTGACGGACGAGCAGAAGCAAGAGGCGCTGGCGGACGAGATCGAACT